>NZ_RZSW01000394.1:0-6091 GCF_003997375.1 Mesorhizobium sp. M5C.F.Ca.IN.020.29.1.1
TGGCCAGCTATCGCGCAACCTTCGACCATATGGCCGAACTCACCGGCCGCTTGGCCGACGAGGCGATGAACACCAACGGCAAGGCCGCCTGACACTGGATTTTGGCGCCAATATCGCAGGCTGCAGAACACAAGGAAACGGCGTCCGGAATGATCCGGACGCCGCTCTCTTGCGGACCGTCTTCGTGGGAGGCGAAACGGCAGGTCCGCCGCACATGCCGCCAGCGCCTGACGGCCTCAGCGGAAGAATGGTTCGGACGCGGTAGCCGCCTGAGCCCGGATCGCCCGAGTGATGCCCCCATCTCCCGCACGAACCACACCGCGTCCTATGATCTGCTTAGTCGATGCTGGGCGCCTGTGATAGGTTACCTGAGGTTACATGTCACTGTTACGTGACAATTTCGGTCGGCTTTCCCTCAGCGCCAGCAGGTTTCGGGCAACAAAAAAGCCGGATCAATGAAGATCCGGCTGAGTTTGATTGGAAGTGCCTGTTAGGGCTAACCTCCAGAGGGGAACACTCGAGGGCGCTAATGGGAGGAGAACGCGCCCAGGAGATGATCTATATATGTGCTCATCATGCTCAAGAAACAAGCATCTATTTTGCAACACACGCATGCAAAATGACACAGGCTGTGGTCTAACCCATTCCTTGGCCTCATAGGACCAGCAGAATCGTCGAAATGCGGTGCACGGCCAGGCAAAGATCATTGGGAAATAGCGAATCAGAGCCAATTCTCGGCCCGAAACGCAAAACCAACGAATGACGTCGAATCAGGCAATACGCGTTTATTTTTGCAGCAGCCGCATCGGCCCGAGATAGGAATCGCTTTTCGGAAGGCACGATGCGTAGATTTCAAGTGCTAGACCGTATTTTGTGCGTCCAAGTGGACGCACCTCGCTCTAGAAGGAAGCCTCGATGAGGACACGTCAGGCGATCGCCGGCAGCGCGCTATTCTTCATCGCAGCGCCCGGCATGGTCGCGGGATTGCTGCCCTGGCTGTTGACCGATCGCTATCGTCTGCCATGGTCGACCCAGCCCGGCTTGGTCCCGGTCGGCTGGGTCCTGATTGTGGTCGCAGCGGCCTTGCTGCTTCATGCCTTCGCCCGTTTTGCTTTCGAAGGCCTGGGCACGCCCGCCCCGGTTGCGCCGACCGAGCAACTGGTTGTCGGTGGTATCTACCGCCATGTCCGCAACCCGATGTATGTGGCGGTGCTGTCGATCATCCTTGGCCAGGCACTGTTGTTTTCGAGCTGGGCTCTCGTCGCCTATGCCACTATCGCCGCCATCGCCATGGTCTCGTTCGTGAAGTTCTACGAGGAACCGACGCTTGCCCGCCGCTATGGCGCCGGCTACGAGGCCTACCGCCGCGCCGTCCCAGGCTGGCTGCCCCGCCTGACCCCATGGCGCTGCCAGTAAGAGTTGTCGTCGGCGGTGCAAGGCGGAAGCGATTTTCTGAAAGTTAGAACGACCAGCTTCGGGCCTTGGCGATAATGAAATCTCGGAAGACGTGCAGTTTCGCCTGGTTCTTCATCGCATCGGGATAAGCGAAATAGGTGTCGAAGGACGGCACTTCGGTCTCCGGCAGCAATTGCACCAGCCCTGAGTCCTTGCTGACCACATAGTCGGGCAGCATAGCGATGCCGGCGCCACCCTGTACCGCGCGCTTTATCGACAATATGTCGTTGATCTGCAGCGTCGGCACCCTTTGCCCGCCTTCGAAATCGCCGACCGTTTCCAGCCAATTCAATTCCGACAAATGCGCCGGCACCGGCACGCCGAAGGTGACGATGCGATGGCTCTTCAACTCGGCGATCGACGCCGGCTTGCCATACTTGTTGACGTAAGAAGGAGCGGCGTAGAGATGGAAATGCACGGTGAACAGGCGGCGCTGGATGAGATCAGGCTGCTGCGGCTGGCGCAGCCGGATCGCGCAGTCCGCCCGGCGCATGGTGAGGTCGAGTTCCTCGTTCGCCAGGATCAACTGCAGGCTGATCTCGGGATAGAGCTCGATGAATTCCTGCACGCGCTCGGTCAGCCAGCCGGCACCGAGCCCGACCGTGGTCGTCACCCTGAGCACGCCGGAGGGCCGATCCTTGGCCTCGGTCAGCCGCGACTTGATCGTCTCCAGCTTCATCAGCACGTCATGCGCCGTGCGGAACAGCATCTCACCCTGCTCGGTCAGCACCAGGCCGCGGGCATGGCGATTGAACAGCGGCACGCCGACATCATGTTCGAGCGCGCTTACCTGCCGCGAGATCGCCGATTGCGACAGATGCAGTGTCTCGGCGGCATGGGTGAACGACCCAGCTTCCGCCGCAGCGTGAAACACGCGTAGCTTGTCCCAGTCCAACGCCATGATGCCCCTCGCTCTGTTTTTTTGGCGTTTGAATGAAAAATCAGGCTTTTGCGCGGCTTTTCTCGGCCGCTTCCTTACTCCGCCGCTTCGCGGTGAACTTCGATCCCGGCGAGGTACTTTTCCGCCTCGAGCGCGGCCATGCAGCCGAGCCCCGCCGCCGTCACTGCCTGGCGGTAGATGTCGTCGGTCACGTCGCCGGCGGCGAACACGCCCGGCACGTCGGTGCAGGTCGAATCCGGCGCCGTCCACAGATAGCCGTTCGGCTTCTGCTTTAGCTTGCCAGCGAACAGCTCAACCGCCGGCGCATGGCCGATCGCCACGAATACGCCGTCGACCGTCAGATGCATCTCCTGACCGCTCACCAGATTGCGCAGCTTCAGTCCCTCCACCGACGGCGGCAGCGGCATCTTGCCGGACTGACCGGTGATCTCGTCAACGACGGTGTCCCAGATGACGCGGACATTGTCCTTCTTGAACAGCCGCTCGCTCAGGATGCGCTCGGCGCGGAAGTCGCTGCGCCGGTGGATGACCGTCACGCTCTTTGCCAGATTGGAAAGATAGAGCGCCTCCTCCACCGCCGAATTGCCGCCGCCGATCACGGCGACATCCTTGCCGCGATAGAAGAAGCCGTCGCAGGTGGCGCAGGCCGATACGCCGAAGCCCATGAAGGTCTGTTCGCTCGGGATACCCAGCCATTTCGCCTGCGCGCCGGTGGCGATGATCAGCGCGTCGGCCGTATAGGTGGTGCCGGAATCGCCCTTGGCGCGGAACGGCCGCACATTGAGGTCGACCTCAGTGATGATGTCGTTGATGACGTCGGTGCCGACATGCTCGGCCTGCTTCAGCATTTGTTCCATCAGCCACGGACCCTGGATCGGATCGGCGAAGCCCGGATAGTTTTCGACATCGGTGGTGATCATCAACTGACCGCCCTGCTGCAGGCCGGCGACGAGCATCGGCTTCAGCATGGCGCGGGCGGCGTAGATTGCCGCCGTATAGCCAGCGGGACCGGAGCCGATGATGAGAACAGGCGCGTGCTTGGTGGTCATGGACGGGCTTTCACAACAACCGGACGCGAATGAAGCGTCCGGCACAAGGATCGATATCGGTCCCTAATCTAGGTGTTGCAGGCGACGCCAGCAAGACGACCGCGCCGTCGTCCCCGGAAAGCTTCCGCACAAACAGACGATCCATGAACATCTTGCGCGGTGACTGTCCGAAAATCACCGACTGAGGGATGGAATGGACACCGAAGTCGTTTAATTACAAGATCACGAAAGATTCTTGCGTGAAGCGCCGAAGGTATCCATGCCGCTCAAAGCCGATCTCGACGCCATCGACTGGAAGATCCTGCGCGAGCTTCAGCACGACGGGCGCATGACCAATGTCGAGCTGTCCGGCCGCGTCGGCATATCGGCGCCGCCATGCCTGCGCCGTGTCAGGCGGCTGGAAGAGACCGGCATCATCCGCGGCTATCGCGCCCTGCTCAATGCGCCGGCGCTCGGCCTGGATGTCGTCGCCTTCTGCCTCATCGGCCTGCATCACCAGGCCGATGCGGAGCTGAAAACCTTCGCCGAACGCACCCGCGGTTGGCCGATCGTGCGCGACGCCTGGATGGTATCGGGCGAATCCGATTTCCTGCTGCATTGCGTGGCGAGCGACCTCGGCGCCTTTCAGACTTTCGTCATCGAGGAACTGGCCTCGGCGCCGAATGTCGACACGGTGCGCACCGCACTGACCATCCGTCGCGTCAAGGACGAAGGCCTGGTGGCTTTCAGCGAAATGAGAACCTAATCCCCCCGAGTTCGGCGATGGTCTCGCAGAGTTTGCTGTGATCGTTGCTCGTCGTCAGTTTGCGCGTCGCGAACATACCATCGCCAGAAGTCCGATTTGATCTGCCGTGCACCAGCCAGCCTTCGCATAGCCCGGCTCGCCGTCCGGCTTCCATATCATCAGCCTTGTCGCCGACGATGATCGATCGGCTGATATCCACGCCCAGCAGATCGCGGGCGCGCAGAAGCATGCCCGGATTGGGCTTGCGCATCGGATGGTCACCTACTGCGAGTTCACCCGTCCCGCTCGAATGGTAGGCGCAGGCGAGCACCAGATCGATCCGGCAATTCTGCGCTTCGAGAAGCGCTAGCAGCCAGGCATTGACTGCGGCGAAATCCGGCCAGCCGAAATAGCCGCGGGCAATGCCCGACTGGTTGGAGACTACGATCGCAGGAAGGCCGACGATGTTGGCCGTTCGGATCACCGGCAGCATCTCCGGCCGCAGCACTATGTCGGCCGGATCGCTGGGATAGCCGCTATCGACGTTGATGGTGCCGTCGCGGTCGAGGAACAGCGCCGGCGTGCCAGCTGGAAAGGCCGCAGTACCGATCCGTTCGACCCAGAGCCCCGGCTCTTCGAGCTGATACGGCTGCGAGGTCGTGACAGCCTCCCTGTCAGCCATCACAGAGGCGCGCTTCGACCATTTCGCACAGATGATGATAGAGACAAAGATGCCCCTGCTGGATGATCGGTGTCGAGGTCGAGGGCACGTTGAGCAGGATGTCGGAGAGCGGCTTGAGCTTGCCGCCGGTGTCGCCGGTCAGGCTGATCACCGTCATGTCCATCATGCGCGCCTGTTCGGCGGCGGCAAGGGTGCTGGCCGAGTTGCCGCTGGTCGAGATGGCGAGCAGCACAGCACCCGCCGCGCCATGTGCCTCGACCTGGCGTGAAAACACCGTGTCGAAGCCGTAATCATTGCCCCAGGCGGTCAGCACCGCCGCATTGGCCGGCAGTGCGATGACGTTGTAGGCCTTGCGCTCCATCAGGAAGCGGCCGACCAGTTCGCCGGCGATGTGGATGGCATCGCTGGCCGAACCGCCATTGCCGCAGATCAGCAGCGCCTTGCCTTGCGAAAGCGCCGCGACGACGGCGGTCACCGCCCGCTCCATCTCGCTGGTGAGGTCGCGCTCGACCATCGCGGTGATCGCGGCCGCCGAGCGGACCAGGTATTCGTTCAGTTTGGACATGAAAACCTCAGTTTGTACTGCCGGCGCGCAACTTGCCGATGGTGCCGGTCGTGCTCTTGCCGACGACGAGATCGACCAGCACGACGCGGCCGCCCGCCTTTCGCACGATTTCGGCACCGACCACCTGATCGATCGTATAGTCGGCGCCCTTGACCAGTATGTCGGGCTTGAGCGCCTCGATCAGCGCGAGCGGCGTGTCCTCCTCGAAGACGACGACGGCGTCGACCGAGGCAAGCGCCGCAAGCACGCAGGCGCGGTCATGCTCGTCGTTGACCGGGCGTCCCGGCCCTTTCAGCCGGCGCACCGAGGCATCGCTGTTGAGGCCCAGAACCAGCCGGTCGCATTGGCTGCGTGCCGCGTGCAAAAGGCTAACATGGCCGGCGTGAAGGATATCGAAGCAGCCATTGGTGAAACCGACACTCAGGCCTTCGTCCTTCCACGTCGCCACCAGCCTTGCAGCGGCAGCGGCATCGAGGATTGCGTCCTTATGGGCAATCGGGCCGTGCGAGCGAAACAGCGCGCCGGTAAGCTCTTCGACCGTCAGCCGCGCGGTGCCGCGCTTTCCAACCACCACGCCACCCGCCGCGTTGGCAATGGCGGCGGCAATGACGCGGTCGGCGCCCGCAGCCAGAGCCAGCGCAAACGTCGCGATGACAGTATCGCCGGCGCCTGAAACGTCGAACACTTCCCGCGCCTGCGTAGCGATGTGGCGGGC
>NZ_RZSW01000395.1:0-6073 GCF_003997375.1 Mesorhizobium sp. M5C.F.Ca.IN.020.29.1.1
CCGTACGCCAAGATGGGTATTTAGGGTTGGAGGAGCGATCGCATGACACACACTTCAGTGACAAGTTTCGCCCACGCTGACGAACAGGCGCAGCAATGGGTCAACGAGTTGGCTCAAGATCTGGATTGGAGCGAACAACGCGCATACAGATTTCTGAAATCTGTTCTGCACACGTTGCGGGATTGGTTGTCGCCAAAGGAAATGGCCGACCTTTCAGCTCAGCTGCCTACACTCATCAGAGGCATGTATTTTGAGGGCTGGAGACCATCGGGCGAGCCCATGTTGGAAAGAAAAAAGCGCGACTTCGTCATTTGCGTTCGCAATAGCTTCGGGTACGAGCTTGACGTTGATATCGACAAGGCGATCGAGGCGGTTTTCAAGCTGCTCGATCACCACGTATCGCACGGCGAGATCGTCCAGGTTCGGAACTCGATGAAGAAATCGCTCCGTCAGCTCTGGCCGATGGACTGACTGATGTTCCGTGATCGTCAGGAGGCCGGACAAAAGCTTGGCGTCGAGTTGGAGAAACTCCGCTTGCGCCAGCCCATCATTCTCGCCCTGCCCCGGGGTGGTGTTCCGGTCGCCGCCGAAGTGGCCCAAGCCCTGAAAGCTCCGCTCGATTTGATCATCGTGCGCAAGGTAGGCGCACCGGGGAACCCTGAGCTGGCCGTCGCAGCGATCGTGGATGGCGACCCTCCGGACGTCGTGCTCAATCGTGAGATCATTGAAGCTTACTCGCTCGACGATGATGAACTTCGTGTGTTGATCGCCAAAGAGCGGCCCGAGTTGCAACGTCGCCGGCTTGCCTATCGTGGGAATTGTCCGCCCTTATCTATTGCTGGAAAGACGGCAATCATTGTCGACGACGGGGTGGCTACCGGTACGACAATGAAGGTAGCGATCCGTGCTCTCAAAAGGCGCTCGCCTCTGAAGCTGGTCGTAGCTATCCCTGTCGCGCCGCCTGACACATTGGCCGATCTGGCCAATGAGGCGGATTGCATCGTGTGCCTTAGTCAACCCGCACACTTCCAGGCCCTCGCTTACCACTACCGCAGCTTCCCCCAGCTTACCGATGAAGAAGTGAAGGACGCGCTAGCCGAAGCTGCGCAAAGACGTAGCGCGGTTCAACTACGGGTTGGACGCAACGCCGCCAAGCCTCGAGCGGTTTGAACGGCTTCCTTTCAGCCTGCCGCCGCATCGGGTCGGCGGCACGGTTTGACGAACGTCAAGGTGCGTGCGAGCCAATGTCGTACCAGTGGTCCGCTCAATGAGGCCAGGCCACGGATGAACACCCCGATCTTTTCCGCCCGTGAGGTAACCAAGGTCTATGACGCCGGCGAAGTCGAGGTCTTCGCTTTGCGCGGCGTCGATCTCGACCTTTATGAGGGCGAGATCGCGGTGTTGCTGGGACCTTCAGGCAGCGGAAAATCCACTCTACTGAACATAATGGGCGGGCTCGACCAAGCGACGACCGGTGCCGTGCGCTTTCGTGGGGAGGAGCTGACCGCCTTTTCCGAACGGCAGTTCACCCGCTTCCGGCGCGACCATGTCGGCTTCATCTTCCAGTTCTACAATCTGATCCCGAGCCTCACCGCCTGGGAAAATGTCGCCCTCGTCACCGAGATTTCGTCGAATCCGATGAAACCCGGAGAAGCGCTCGAGATGGTCGGTCTCAAGGACCGCATGACGCATTTCCCGGCTCAACTCTCTGGCGGTGAGCAACAGCGGGTCGCGATCGCACGGGCCATCGCCAAGCGACCGGAGGTGATGCTCTGCGACGAGCCCACCGGCGCGCTCGATTCGAAGACAGGCATTCTCGTCCTCGAAGCGCTGTCGCGGATCAACGAAGAGATGAAGACAACCATGGCGATCATCACGCACAATGCCGGAATCCGGCAGATCGCGCACCGGGTCTTCACCTTCAAGGACGGCCGCATTGCTGACGTCGCCGTCAACGACCAGCGGGCACGGCCTGCTGAAGTAAGTTGGTAGCGTCGTGTCCGTTCTCGACCGCAAGCTTTTGCGCGACCTCTTGCGCATGTGGGCGCAAGCCCTTGCGATCGCGTTCGTCATGGCCTGCGGCGTCGCGACACTCGTCCTCGCTATTGGCGCCTATCGCTCGCTGGAGGAGACCCGTTCGGCATTCTATGACCGCTATCGCTTCGCCACCGTCTTTTCGGGGTTGACGCGAGCGCCCCTGTATCTTCGAGAGCGCATCGTTTCTTTTGCGGGCGTCAGCGGTGTCGAGTTGCGTATCGTCGAACCCGTCCTGCTGGATATTCCCGGCATGGCCGAGCCAGCAAGCGCGATCGCTGTGTCGATTCCAGATAGCGGTGAGCCGGCGGTCAACCGGCTGTACCTGCGAACGGGGCGGTCACCTGACCCGGCCCGGTCCGGCGAAGTTGCTGTGACGGAGCCTTTCGCAACCGCACACCGGATGACACCCGGTAGCACATTTGATGCCATTCTGAACGGCCGTAAGCGGACACTTACCGTTACCGGCATCGTACTCTCGCCCGAATACATTTATGCACTGGGTCCCGGCGAGATGGTGCCGGACCAGCGACGGTTCGGTGTCTTCTTCATGCCTCGCACCGTTCTGGCTGGCATCTTCGACATGGACGGCGCGTTCAACGACGTTGCAATCCGCACTCAGCGCGACGCCGACATCCACGCAATCGAAGGCGCGCTGGATCTTGTTCTGAGACCATTTGGAGGGACCGGCGCACACGGACGCACAGATCAGATCTCGCACGCGTTCCTGGACAACGAGCTCGTCCAGCTTCGAGCTATGGCCGCTGTCATTCCACCGATCTTCCTGTTTGTATCGGCCTTTCTCGTCAACATGATCCTGTCACGGCTAATCGTGCTTGAGCGGGAACAGATTGGACTGATGAAGGCCGTCGGCTACGGACCGGAGGCAATCACCTGGCATTATGTGAAGCTGACACTGGTGATTGCGCTGATCGGCATAGCCATCGGCGCTGGAGCAGGCAACTGGCTGGGTCACGGCCTCACGGCCCTCTATGCGCGGTTTTACTCCTTTCCCTTCCTGATCTTCAGGCAGAGCCTCGACCTCTACGCAATTGCAGCGGCCATAAGCGCGCTAGCAGCCCTTGCGGGGGCGACACGCGCGATATGGAGCGTCGTAGCGCTTTCCCCGGCGGTCGCCATGCGGCCACCAGCGCCGGTCCGATACCGTACTTTCTTTTCAGGTAGCGGTCGTCTTCTGACGGCTTTTTCGCAATTGACCATCATGGCGCTCAGACACCTGATGCGCTGGCCTTTGCGCACGCTGCTCACGGCGTTGGGGACCTCCCTCGCCGTCGCACTCCTGGTGACGGCGCTGTTCTCCTTTGATTCCGTAGCGTTCATGGTGGACACGGTTTTCTTCCGTGCCGAGCGGCAGGATGTGACCTTGTCGTTTCGCCTCGCGCAATCGCCCCGCGCCCTTCAGTCGGTCGCCGCCATGCCGGGCGTGCTCCGTGCCGAGCCTTTCCGGGTAACGCCGGTGATTTTGCGCCATAATCATCGCGAGCGCCGGCTGGTCATCTCGAGTGTTCCCCAGGGCGCTGACCTTGCGCGTATACTCGACCTTGATCTTGATCCGGTGGAACCACCCATCGTCGGCCTGACGATATCCGAGAGGGTCGCTTCGCTGCTCGACATGCGTATTGGAGATGTGGCCGAGGTCGAGCTGCTTGAAAAGGCGCGCCGGGTGGTTCTAGTGCCTGTCACCAGCATCGTGCAGAGCTATGTCGGCCTTGCCGTCTATATGCAGGCCGATGCGCTCGACCGCCTGGTCGGCGACGGTCCTCGGATTTCCGGCGTCAGGGTAACAATCAATCCGTCGCGCCTCGCAGATCTGTATACGGTCGTCAAGCAAACGCCCGCTTTCGCCTCCGCAGCGCTGCAGAGCATATCGCGACAGCATTTCCGCGAGACGATCGAGGAGAACATCACGATCATGACGAGCGTCTATACCGCGCTTGCCGTGATCATAACCTTCGGCGTCGTCTATAATTCCGCGCGCATTCAGCTTTCCGAGCGTGCGCGCGAGCTCGCAAGCCTGCGTGTGCTGGGTTTTACCAAGGGCGAGGTTTCCAGCGTCCTGCTGTTCGAGCTTGGCTTTGTAGTCGTGCTGGCGCAGCCACTCGGCTGGATCCTCGGCTATCTTTTTTCATGGTCGGTTGTGAAAGGCTTCGAAAGCGACCTCTTCCGTATTCCATTCATCATTAATCGAGCCACCTTTGCGATTGCCAGCCTCATCGTGGTTTGCGTGGCAACACTCTCGGCTCTGATCGTGCGCCGCCGTATCGACAGGCTCGACCTAGTGCGAGTTTTAAAGACAAGGGAATAGTCTGATGAGGTCAATCTGGATCAAACGCGGTGGGCTCGGTCTTGTTGCCGCTGCGGTCATTGCCGGTTTCGCTTGGGCCCTGCGCGAGGAGCCCGCGTTCGTGGACATGGTTGAAGTCACCGCAGCACCGATGAAGGTCACGATCCGAGAAGAAGGCATCACCCGCGTACGCGACATCTATACGGTGTCGGCGCCGATTGCGGGGCACCTGACGCGCACGGTGGTAAATGAAGGCGATGTGGTCAGGGCAAACGATACAGTCGTCGCTTCCATCCATCCGCTCGACCCGCCGTTGATAGATCGGCGCGCGGAGGCTGAACTGCTCGCGACCCGTGATGCGGCGCGTGCCGGCATCGGTGTCGCCGAGATCGAACTGCAGCGCGCGCAATCGGCGCTGAAACTGGCAGAGGACGAACTGGCACGGACAATCAAACTGTTCGGATCCGGCTTTGTCTCGGAAAGCACCTTGCAGAGACTCACCAACGAAGTCGACCTGCGAAAAACCGCTGTCGATGCGGCGAAAGCAGTCATCGGACTTAGAAACGCGGAACTTGCGAACGCCGAGGCACGCCTGCTGCAGCCCGACCCTGCGGACCCGACCGGTGAAAGCTGCTGCGTCAATCTTCTCGCGCCCATCGACGGAACCGTTCTTGCGGTCATGGCAAGGAGCGAGCAGGCGGTGGTGCCTGGCACGAAGGTCGCCGAAATAGGGAACATCCGCAATCTTGAGGTCGCTGTCGACCTGCTTTCAGCCGATGCAGTACGCATCGCGCCGGCGACAAGGGCGCAGATCAGCGATTGGGGCGGCGATCGTGCACTGCGTGCGACGGTGAGACGTGTCGATCCAGCGGCATTCACCAAGGTTTCGGCGCTCGGGATCGAGGAGCAGAGGGTCACCGCCGTTCTGGATATGGATGACACGGACGCCAGGCTCGGCCATGGCTATCGGGTCTTTGTCGAAATGACCGTGTGGGAGTGCCCCAAATGCGTTCAAGTGCCGATTGGAGCCTTATTCAGAACCGGGGGCAAATGGAGCGTCTTTGTGGCTGATCGTGGCCGTGTCAGGCAAGCCGAAATCGAGATCGGTCACATGAGCGAGGATGCTGCCGAAGTTTTGGCAGGTCTGGAGCCAGGCCTCAGCGTCGTCGTTCATCCTGCCGATACCCTTTCCGATGGCGATCTGGTGAAAAGACGCAACTGATTTCGCGACGGGTAGGCATTCCGATTGATCGGTATCAACGGAAGAACAGGATGTACGAATGGTGGGCAGCCTTATGTTGTACCAATCCACTATGCTTATGCGGATCACCATCTCTACGCGTTCTCCATGCCCGGCAAGAAGGTCGAATGGATGCGAGCCAACCCTTTGGTCTCCGTGCAAGTCGACAATCCGCGGCGAAGGGCGACAATGGAAAAGCGTCGTAGTTGATCGTCGGTACGAGGAGTTGCTGGATCGGATCGACCAAAGGCCCGAACGGGAGCATGCCTGGTCAATCTTGAGCAAGCACGTTGACTGGTGGGAACCTGGAGCCCTTAAGCCGGCAACCCCTCCGCTTTCGGACCACTCGACTCATGTGTTCTTTCGGATTTCGATTGAGCAGGTGTCGGGTCGTGAAGCGAAAGAATAAAATAGCTGACGCGGTCTCATTCGCTACTTGCGACCTGAAAACTGCGGTCGCGGCACGCTGGCTTTTTTCGACATTAACGCAAGGT
>NZ_RZSW01000396.1:0-6043 GCF_003997375.1 Mesorhizobium sp. M5C.F.Ca.IN.020.29.1.1
TATTTGAACATGTTGGCGAGCGGCACCATTGCGTTGATGACCACCGCCACGCCACGGGCTTCCTGGCCTTGGATCTGGCCGCGACGGCCGTTCAGGTCGCCGATGACGCTGCCGACATAATCTTCCGGCGTCACCACTTCGACCTTCATGATCGGCTCGAGCAACTGCACGCCAAGCCTCGGGGCCGCTTCACGGAAGCAGGCACGGCCAGCGATTTCGAAGGCCAGAACGCTGGAATCCACGTCGTGGTAGGCACCATCGATCAGCGTCGCCTTGACGCCGATCATCGGGAAGCCGGCGAACGGGCCCGACGTCATGACGCTGTTGATGCCCTTTTCGACGCCGGGGATGTATTCCTTCGGCACAGCGCCGCCAACGATCTTGGATTCGAAAAGGAATTCGCTGCTTTCCGGATTTGGCTCGAAAAGAATTTTGACGCGAGCGAACTGACCGGTGCCGCCGGTCTGCTTCTTATGGGTGTAGTCCTGCTCTTGGCTGCGGGTAATCGTCTCGCGATATGCCACCTGCGGCGCGCCGACATTGGCCTCGACCTTGAACTCGCGGCGCATGCGGTCGACAATGATGTCGAGGCGGAGCTCGCCCATGCCGGAAATGATCGTCTGGCCTGATTCCTCGTCGGTCTTGACGCGGAAGGACGGGTCCTCGGCAGCCAGGCGATGCAGCGCAAGGCCCATCTTTTCCTGGTCGTTCTTGGTCTTCGGCTCAATCGCGATCTGGATGACCGGATCGGGGAACTCCATGCGCTCGAGAATGACCGGATGCAGCGGATCGCAGAGCGTGTCGCCCGTGGTCGTGTCCTTAAGGCCGGCCAAGGCGACGATGTCGCCGGCGAAAGCCTCTTCGACGTCAGCGCGCGAATTCGCATGCATCTGAAGCATACGACCGATGCGCTCCTTCTTGCCCTTGACCGTGTTGTCGACCGAGATGCCCTTGGTGAGCTTGCCCGAATAGATGCGGGCGAAAGTGAGCGAGCCGACGAACGGGTCGTTCATGATCTTGAAGGCGAGCATCGACAGCGGCTCATTGTCGTCGGCATGACGCTCGATCTCGGCGTCGGTCTTGGCGTCGATGCCCTTGATGGCCGGAACGTCGGCCGGCGACGGCAGGTATTCGACGACGGCGTCGAGCAGCGGTTGCACGCCCTTGTTCTTGAAGGCCGAGCCACAGAACATCGGGTAAAATTTCACCGCAATGGTGCCCTTGCGGATCAGCGCACGGATCTCGTCATTGTCGGGCATCTTGCCTTCGAGGTAATTCTCAAGCGCCGTCTCGTCCATTTCGACGGCGGCCTCGATCATCTTCTCGCGGTATTCTTCCGCACGAGCCTTGAGATCGTCCGGGATCTCGACGACGTCCCAGGCAGCGCCCAGCGTTTCGTCGCGCCAGACCAGCGCGTTCATCTCGACGAGGTCGACGATGCCCTTGAACTCGGTCTCGGCACCGATCGGCAGCTGCATGACGACGGCATGCGCGCCGAGGCGCGAGCCGATCATCTCGACCGAGCGGTAAAAATCCGCGCCGATCTTGTCCATCTTGTTGCAGAAGATCATGCGCGGCACGCGGTATTTGTCGGCCTGGCGCCAGACGGTTTCCGTCTGCGGCTCGACACCGGCATTGGCGTCGAGCAGCGCAATAGCGCCGTCGAGCACGCGCAGCGAACGCTCTACCTCGATGGTGAAGTCGACGTGGCCGGGGGTGTCGATGATGTTGAAGCGGTGCATCTTGCCGTCACGACCCTTCCAGAAGGTCGTGGTCGCGGCGGACGTGATGGTGATGCCGCGTTCCTGCTCCTGCTCCATCCAGTCCATGGTGGCAGCGCCGTCATGGACCTCGCCGATCTTGTGCGACTTGCCCGTGTAGTAGAGGACGCGCTCGGTGGTCGTCGTCTTGCCGGCGTCGATATGCGCCATGATACCGAAATTGCGATAATCTTCGATTTTATATTCGCGGGCCATGGGAGGTGCCTCTTCAGTCTCGTTCGCGCTTTACCAGCGGTAGTGCGCGAAGGCGCGGTTGGCTTCTGCCATCTTGTGGGTGTCTTCACGCTTCTTGACGGCGGTGCCGCGGTTGTTGGCCGCGTCCATCAGCTCGCCGGAGAGGCGGTCGACCATCGTGGTCTCGTTGCGGTTGCGGGCGGCAGCGATCAGCCAGCGGATGGCCAGCGCCTGACGGCGCTCGGGGCGCACATCGACCGGAACCTGGTAGGTAGCGCCACCGACGCGGCGCGAACGCACTTCCACATGCGGCGCGACATTGTCGAGCGCTTGATGGAAGACGGTGACCGGCTCCTGCTTCGTCTTGGACTGGACCTGGTCGAGCGCGCCGTAGACGATGGTCTCGGCAACCGACTTCTTGCCGTCATACATGACGGCGTTCATGAACTTGGTGACGATCAGATCGCCGAACTTCGGGTCCGGATTGATCTCACGCTTTTCTGCACTGTGGCGACGGGACATTTTTTCTCTGCCTCAATTCTGCGTGGTGGCCTGGACCCCGGATCGTCGCCTGGCGCCGTCCGGGATGACCTTGGCTACGCTTCGGTCACTTCGGACGCTTGGCGCCGTATTTCGAACGGCGCTGCTTGCGGTTCTTCACACCCTGCGTGTCGAGCACGCCGCGGATGATATGGTAGCGAACGCCCGGAAGATCCTTGACGCGGCCGCCGCGGATCATGACCACGGAGTGCTCCTGAAGGTTGTGACCTTCGCCGGGGATATAACCGATCACTTCAAAACCATTGGTCAGGCGGATCTTGGCCACCTTGCGCAGCGCCGAGTTCGGCTTCTTCGGCGTCGTGGTGTAGACGCGCGTGCAGACGCCCCGCTTCTGCGGGTTCTGCTGCATGGCCGGGACCTTGTTACGCTTCACGGGCGCAATGCGCGGCTTGCGGATCAGCTGGTTGACGGTAGGCATTAAACCCTCTTGTCTCTCAATTCCGTGTCTCGCCCGGTCAGGGCCGCTCAAAGCGTCATTTCCATACGCAAATTCGGGCCACAAACCGCGCCTCGCGGTCTTGCCCGAACAAATGGCAGAGGAAGCGGAAGCCGCTTCATGCACGCCGGAAATGTCTTTTCGCTCGTAAAACGAACCCTGTTTGAGGCAAACTCCAAAGCGTGTCGCTTCGGAAGGGAGAGCCTCACATCGGTTCTGACTGGGCGGCTTCTACTCGCAAGCCTGTTGCCCGTCAACCCCGGGCCGCCAAATATTACGTTCAAACCGAGGCTTGGTAGCCATGCGAAAAGCGCATGTAATTTTCTTTCGCCATTTTGCAAGGGGAAGGAAGAAAGTGACCGGCTTTCGGCTGTTGCGCAGCCATGCTTCATGCGAAAAAGGCGGCATGAAAAGCGCAAATCCCCCCGCCCGGAGGAATCGGCCCGTGAACGACAATGATGAGCGCCCGGTCACCATCATCACCGGCCGGGCATGGAAAAAGAAGGGCGGCAGGCCGGAAGGCGTCCACCTCATGCTGGTCGCGCCCGACGACGATTCGGCGGTGCGCCGGGCGCTCGAATCGCTCGCGGCCGAAGGCTATGCCGAGGCGGAGCTCGACCAGATCGGCGACCTGGACGGCGTGCCCGACGAAGAGCCACACCTGTCCGCCTATCAGGGCGCGCTCGAAGGCGAAGTCTCGATCGTCACCTTCGACCTGCCAGTCTGAAGCAGGCCCAGTCTGAAGCAGGGCCAGTCTGAAGCAGGGCCGATCTGTTCGGGGTCTGTCTGAAACGAAGCCGATCTCGGCAGCCTGCGGGCAAGCTCCTGCCGCTTGCCCGACATCGGTTCTCTGCTAAGAACCATCGCTGCCAAGAGCAATTCATTTCCAATCCGCGGAGTCTCCCATGTCCAGGAACAACGACCCCATCAAGCTCGGCATCGTCGGGGTAGGAAAGATCGTCCGCGACCAGCATCTGCCGGCCTTGGCGAAGGACCAGGCCTACCGCCTCGTCGCCGCCGCCAGCCGGCACGGCAAGGTGGAAGAGATCCCGAATTTCCCAACTATCGAGGCGATGCTCGACGCCGTGCCGGAGCTCGAGGCCGTATCGCTCTGCATGCCGCCGCAGTTCCGCTATGACGCCGCGCGGACAGCGCTGGAAGCGAAAAAACATGTCTTCCTGGAAAAACCGCCCGGAGCCACGGTCAGCGAGGTCGAAGACCTGAAAGCACTGGCCGCGGCAAACGGCGTCTCGCTGTTCGCCAGCTGGCATTCGCGCTATGCGCCGGCGGTGGAAGCCGCGCGTGCATTTCTCGGCTCGACCCAGATCAGCTCAGCAGCCATCAACTGGAAGGAGGACGTGCGCCGCTGGCACCCGAACCAGGACTGGATCTGGGCGCCAGGCGGCTTCGGCGTGTTCGATCCCGGCATCAACGCGCTGTCGATTGCGACCCACATATTGCCGGCGATGTTCATCACCTCGGCAATTCTCGATTTTCCCGAAAACCGCGCGGCCCCGATCGCTGCACATATCGCCTTCCGCACCTCGAACGGCTTGCCGGTGACGATGGAGCTCGACTGGCGTCAGACCGGCCCGCAAAGCTGGGACATCCTGGCCGAGACGGACAAGGGCGCGATGGTGCTTTCGGGCGGCGGCTCAAAACTAGCGGTCGACGGCCGTGTCGTTCACGACGAGCCGGAAGCGGAGTATCCGATGCTCTACAAGCGCTTCGCCGAGATCGTGCGCGCCGGCGTGTCCGACGTCGACCTCGCCCCGCTGCAGCATGTCGCAGACGCCTTCATGCTCGGCAAGCGCAATGTGGTGGAAGCGTTTTTCGATTAAGCCGCGACGCTGTAAGGAGTGGCCGTCGCTTCCGGTCCTTACCATCTTGCAAGCGTCGCGCCGCCCCTCATCTGCCTGCCGGCATCTTTTCCCGTGAACGGAGAAGATGCCGGCATCAACGATTTCGCCAATCTCCGGCGTTGCAGAAAGAGCGCCAAGACTGCGGCCAGGTTCTTTCTCCCCGTTCACGGCCCGTTCACGGGGAAAAATGCCCGGCAGGGCAATGAGGGGCGGCGCTGGACGATCGAAATAAGTCACAACAGTCGACGACGCCTTCTCCAGTCCGTCGCCAGCGGCATTAGTTCCCAGCTTCAACACACAAAAAAGCCGCCGGGTTGCCCCGACGGCTTCGTTGCCTGATATCTGTACCGCCGCACTTACTGCGCGGCGGAAGCCATGTCGGTCAGCATCGGGTCGGCGACCTCGACGCCCGACGCCTTGCGGCGCTCGTCGATGATCAGCTCGTCGCGCGAGGTGGCGATGCGCCGGATCTGGCTCATCGTGCCGCCGGTGCCGGCCGGGATCAGCCGGCCGACGATGACGTTTTCCTTCAAGCCCTGCAGCATGTCGGTCTTGCCGGCAACCGCCGCTTCGGTCAGCACGCGGGTCGTCTCCTGGAAGGAGGCGGCCGAGATGAAGGACGGCGTCTGCAGCGAGGCCTTGGTGATGCCCAAGAGCACCGGCTGGCCTTCGGCCGGCTTCTTGCCGTCCTCGACCAGGCGCTCGTTGACCTCTTCCAGCTCGATCACGTCGACGTGGTCGCCCGGAATGTAGGTCGAGTCGCCCTGCGCGGTGATCTCGACCTTCTGCAGCATCTGGCGAACGATCACCTCGATGTGCTTGTCGTTGATCGACACGCCCTGCAGACGGTAGACCTCCTGGATCTCGTTGACGAGGTAGGACGCAAGCGCCTCCACGCCCTTGATCGCCAGGATGTCGTGCGGCGCCGGATTGCCGTCGAGGATGTAGTCGCCCTTCTCGATGACGTCGCCGTCCTGGAGATGGAACGGCTTGCCCTTCGGGATCAGGTATTCGACCGGCTCAAGCGTCGAGTCATGCGGCTCGATGATAATGCGGCGCTTGTTCTTGTAGTCGCGGCCGAACCGGATCGTGCCGTCGATCTCGGCGATGATGGCGTGATCCTTCGGACGACGTGCCTCGAACAGTTCGGCAACACGCGGCAGACCGCCGGTGATGTCCTTGGTCTTGGCGCTTTCCATCGGGATACGCGCCAGCACGTCGCCGGGGCG
>NZ_RZSW01000397.1:0-6035 GCF_003997375.1 Mesorhizobium sp. M5C.F.Ca.IN.020.29.1.1
AGTTCGCGCGACGAACCGCCGCCACCACCGCCCTTGTTGCCGCCACCGCGATTGAAACTCTCGCCCGGGCCCGACTGCCCGAAATCGGAACCGCGGCTGCTGCCGCCACCGGCATAGCTGCCGACCTGACCGCCCTCGCCTTGCCCGCGCGCGTCGAGCATCTGCAGCTCGCCACGGAATTTCTGCAGCACGATCTCGGTCGTGTAGCGATCATTGCCGGTCTGGTCCTGCCATTTGCGCGTCTGCAACTGGCCCTCGACATAAACCTTCGCACCCTTCTTCAGATACTGCTCGGCGACCTTGGCGAGCTGGTCGTTGAAGATGACGACATTGTGCCACTCGGTCTTTTCCCTGCGCTCGCCGGAAGTCTTGTCGCGCCAGCTTTCCGAGGTAGCGACGCGGATGTTGACGACCGGCTCACCCGAATTCAAACGGCGGATTTCCGGGTCCGCCCCGAGGTTGCCCACCAGAATGACCTTGTTGACGCTACCCGCCATGATACTTCTCCGCGCTCATCCGAAACAAAATTTCTGCCGCTCACCTTATAGACTGCGGACAATCCCCGCCTGCCGTGGCTGCCTTTTCCCACAAGGTTTTTGTTCTCTTTTCGTTCTATCCCACTCAATTCCTGCTGTCAAGGAATGTCAGCAATCGATGGGTCCGCCGTGCCATTCCATATGGGCGCGAAAAGACTGCTTGCCAAACCAATAAGTGCAGACTTATGCTTCAATCATGATCGAAGCAGAGATTTTTCGAGCGCTTTCCGACCCGACGCGCCGCGCCGTCTACGAACGGCTCGCCACCGGCGAGAAGACCGTGTCGGAACTGCGCAGCGGCATGACCGTGTCGCAACCGGCCGTGTCGCAGCATCTCGCGGTGCTGCGCGGCGCCGGCCTGGTGGTCGAGCGGCGAGCCGGCCGCAACGCCTATTATCGCGCCGATCCGCAAGGGCTTGACCCTCTGCTCGGCTGGATCGAGCGGTACCGTGCGTTCTGGCCCGAGCGCATCGAAAGGCTCAAGGCGGTTTTGAAGGATATGGACCAATGACGGCAAAACAGCATTCAGACATGGCGGCAGATTCGATCGAGTTCGAGTGCGAGCTTCCAGACCCGCCGGAAAAAGTATGGCGGGCGCTGACGGTGCCGGACCTGCTCGCGGCCTGGATGATGCCGAACGACATCAAACCCGAGATCGGCAGTCGCTTTGCCTTTGCTAAGGCGGGTGCACCGATCGAGTGCGAAATCCTCAACGCTGAGCCCGAACGCCTGCTGCGCTATTCCTGGCGGGAGCGGCCGGCGCCTGGCAATGCAGCTGATCCGCTCGACAGTATCGTCACCTTCACGCTCGGCCGCACCGCGTCGGGCGGTACGCATCTGCGCATCGTCCACGATGGATTCGCGCGGGTCGCTACGTCTGCGGTTGCGATGGTGGGCGCCGGTTGCCGGCTTTCGCTCAACGCACACAGCCCCAAACAGACCATTGCCGCAAACACGCCTCGCCTTTTCCTGCGCGCGGCCTGAGCGGCACAACAACCTGGTGCCGATGGTGATCGAGCAGTCGAGCCGCGGCGAACGCGCCTTCGACATTTTTTCGCGGCTGCTGCGCGAGCGCATCGTCTTCATCAACGGTCCGATCGACGATGGCGTGTCGGCGCTGGTCTGTGCCCAGCTTCTATCGCTGGAATCCGACAATCCCGATAAGGAGATTTCCCTTTACATCAACTCGCCGGGCGGTGTGGTGACCAGCGGTTTCGCCATCTACGACACGATGCAGTATATAAGCAGTCCAGTATCGACCGTCTGCATGGGCTTTGCCGCCTCGATGGCCTCGTTCCTGCTGATGGCGGGCACGCCGGGACGGCGTATCGCTTTGCCCAATGCCAGCATCCTGCTGCACCAGCCGTCAGGCGGTTTCCAGGGCCAAGCCTCCGACATCCAGCGCCACGCCGAAGGCATCCTCAGGACCAAACGGCGCATGACCGAGCTTTACTCGCACCATTGCGGTCGCACGTTCGAAGAGGTCGAACGCACGCTCGACCGCGACCATTTCATGACCGCCGAGGAGGCAAAGACTTGGGGGCTCGTCGACCATGTTTTTGACACCCGTAAGAAGGCGGCGTGAAAGGTAGCCGGCTCATGCGCGATGCTGCCAAGTCGTTCGGCAAGTTTCATCGCCACCGGTCTGGCTTCGACCAGGGTTCGGCGGATATAGTCCGCCGATGCTCGACAAGATTTTAATCCACTCGAACCGGCTAATCATCGGTGTTGCCGTCGCGGCCATGACTTCCGGCGCGGCGTTCGCGGAAGACAATTCAACGTCTTCGCAGAACGGCACGTTGCCCGGCGTGGCCGATGACTATCGCATCGCCAAGCCGGCTCCCGAACCCGAGGACGCCGTGCCCAGCAACGGTAACGGCCAGTTCAAGATCGGCGATACCGATGTCAGGATTTCCGGCAGCATAACCTTCGACGTCGGCGTCGGCGCGTTCAAGGTCCCTCGGCAATAAGGCATGCGTGCGGGCCATCATCGCTGCCACGACCTTGGGCCCTAAAACGAACAGCCCCGCCGCTGCTTCCGCAAACGGTCGGGGCTTTCTTGGATCTAAAATCCACCTCGCCGGGAGTGCACTGCCGGCTTTTGATTTCGGATGCTTCGCGGCATTCAGCCGACGATCCGACTAGTAGTCTCTGATTTTGGTGGGGATCGGCAAGTCACGGTTTGTCGGGCGGCGCACACGCCTGGCCCTGGCACTTATGCCTGCCGCGGCTCCAGCGACACGTGGAGCCTCAAGGGACTGTCCGGTGGAGTCATTCCTCTGCTCTCCTTTTCTGTCCATTGCGACTGGTGTCGTCCGAAGCGCATATCGCAAAAACCCGCGGCGTCTCGCAGACCACCTTGGGGCGGCGAGGCCATCGAAAGACGGCCGGCTTCGGTGACGTTTGGAGTCTGACTCCCTGAGCCTGAGACGTCAACCGTTGGACAGCCGATTACAAAAAATGTGATCGCTTGGATGGCGAATCCGAAATTTGCATCCGTTTCGAGCAGCGCGGCGTCGGCCTTGGATTACGTGGACGCTTTTGTCAGGAGCTTGTTCGGTCTTTGTTCTTTCCGCTTGCCCGCCCGCGCGAAAGACGGTTAAAGGCTTTGGTCGAGAGTTGTGGCGTCTCTCGAAAAGGTGGCGAAATTACCTACATAGGGGATGGCCGGGAGAACCCGCCATCCCACGAGATTCCAGACCTGAGGCGGCGACCGGCGATGGCCGACCATAAATATCTTTCCATTCGCGGGGCGCGCGAACACAATCTGAAGAATGTCGATCTCGACCTGCCGCGTGACAGCCTGATCGTCATGACCGGCCTGTCGGGCTCCGGCAAGTCGTCGCTCGCCTTCGATACCATCTATGCCGAGGGGCAGCGCCGCTATGTCGAGAGCCTGTCGGCCTATGCGCGGCAATTCCTCGAAATGATGCAGAAGCCGGACGTCGACCAGATCGACGGCCTGTCGCCGGCTATCTCGATCGAGCAGAAGACCACCTCGAAGAATCCACGCTCGACGGTCGGCACCGTCACGGAAATCTACGACTACATGCGGCTGCTGTTCGCGCGCGTCGGCGTCCCCTACTCGCCGGCCACCGGCCTGCCGATCGAGAGCCAGACGGTGTCGCAGATGGTCGACCGCGTGCTGGCGGTCGAGGAAGGCACGCGGCTTTTCATCCTGGCGCCGATGGTGCGAGGCCGCAAAGGCGAGTACCGCAAGGAACTGCTGGAGCTGCAGAAAAAGGGCTTCCAGCGCGTCAAGGTCGACGGTGTCTTCTACGAAATCGCCGACGTGCCGGCGCTGGACAAGAAGTACAAGCATGATCTCGATGTCGTCGTCGACCGCATCGTGGTGCGCGGCGATCTGGCGACGCGGCTTGCCGATTCCATCGAAACTGCGCTGAGGCTCGCCGACGGGCTGGCGGTGGCCGAATTCGCCGACCGTCCGCTCGACTCCAGCCAGACCGGCGAGGATTCGGTCAACAAGTCGAAGAACGAGACGCACGAACGTATTCTGTTCTCGGAAAAGTTCGCCTGCCCGGTGTCAGGCTTCACCATTCCCGAGATCGAGCCGCGGCTGTTCTCCTTCAACAACCCGTTCGGCGCTTGCCCGACCTGCGACGGCCTCGGCAGCCAGCGCGCGATCGACGCCAGCCTGATCGTGCCCGACGACAACCTGTCCCTGCGTGCCGGCGCCGTCAGCCCGTGGGCGAAATCGACCTCGCCCTATTACGTGCAGACGCTGGAGGCGCTGGGCAAGGTCTATGGCTTCAAGCTCGGCGACAAGTTCAGGGATCTGACCGAAGAGGCAAAGCAAGCCATCCTGCATGGCACCGGCGAGCGCGAGGTCACCTTCCAGTACGATGACGGCCTGCGCTCCTACAAGACGACGAAAACCTTCGAAGGGGTCATCCCCAATCTCGAGCGGCGTTGGAAGGAGACCGAATCTGCCTGGATGCGCGAGGAGATCGAGCGCTTCATGTCGGCCACGCCTTGCCCGGCCTGCCGCGGCTACCGGCTGAAGCCGGAAGCGCTTGCGGTGAAGATTGCCGGCAAGCATATCGGCGAGGTCACCGAACTGTCGATCCGCAAGGCCGACCAGTGGTTTACCGCCCTGCCCGGCTCGCTCAGCGACAAGCAGAACGAGATCGCGGTGCGCGTGCTCAAAGAGATCCGCGAGCGGTTGCGCTTCCTCAACGATGTCGGGCTCGACTACCTGACGCTGTCGCGTAATTCCGGCACACTGTCGGGCGGCGAGAGCCAGCGCATTCGCCTGGCCTCGCAGATCGGCTCCGGCCTCACCGGCGTGCTCTATGTGCTGGACGAGCCGTCGATCGGCCTGCACCAGCGCGACAATGCGCGCCTGCTCGACACGCTGAAGCACCTGCGCGACATCGGCAACACGGTGATCGTCGTCGAGCATGACGAGGACGCCATCCTGCATGCCGACTATGTCGTCGACATCGGCCCGGCCGCCGGCATCCATGGCGGCCACATCATCGCGCAGGGAACGCCGCAGCAGATCATGGCCAGCCCGGCCTCGATCACCGGCAAGTATCTGTCAGGCGAGCTCGAAGTGGCTACGCCGGCCGTGCGGCGCGAAGCCAAGAAGAACCGGCGTCTGAAGATCGTCGGCGCGCGCGGCAACAATCTGAAGAACGTTACCGCCGAAATCCCGCTCGGCACCTTCACCGCCGTCACCGGCGTCTCCGGCGGCGGCAAGTCGACCTTCCTGATCGAAACGCTGTTCAAGGCGGCGTCGCGCCGCATCATGGGCTCGCGCGAGCACCCGGCCGATCATGACCGCATCGAGGGCCTTGAGTTCCTCGACAAGGTCATCGATATCGACCAGTCGCCCATTGGACGGACGCCGCGCTCCAATCCCGCCACCTATACTGGCGCCTTCACGCCGATCCGCGACTGGTTCGCCGGCCTGCCGGAATCCAAGGCGCGCGGCTATCAGCCGGGCCGCTTCTCGTTCAACGTCAAGGGCGGCCGCTGCGAGGCCTGCCAGGGCGACGGCGTCATCAAGATCGAGATGCACTTCCTGCCGGACGTCTATGTCACCTGCGACGTCTGCCATGGCAAGCGCTACAACCGCGAGACGCTCGACGTCCTGTTCAAGGGCAAGTCGATTGCCGACGTGCTCGATATGACGGTCGAGGAGGGCGTCGATTTCTTCGCCGCGGTGCCCGGCGTACGCGACAAGCTGGAGACGCTGAAGCAGGTCGGCCTCGGCTACATCCATGTCGGCCAGCAGGCGACGACGCTGTCGGGAGGCGAGGCGCAGCGCATCAAGCTCGCCAAGGAGCTGTCGCGCAAGGCGACCGGCAAGACGCTATACATCCTCGACGAGCCGACCACCGGCCTGCATTTCCACGACGTCGCCAAGCTGCTCGAAGTGCTGCACGAGCTGGTCGACCAGGGCAATACGGTGGTCGTCATCGAGCACAATCTCGAGGTCATCAAGACCGCCGACTGGGTGCTCGACCTCGGCCC
>NZ_RZSW01000398.1:0-6023 GCF_003997375.1 Mesorhizobium sp. M5C.F.Ca.IN.020.29.1.1
GCGAAGCATAGCCGGCATTGTTGATGTAGTCGGCGAATTTCTCGATCGTCTCCCAATCCGAGCACTGGTAGTTGGTGCCTGGCCACGGGTTGAACGGGATCAGATTGATCTTGGCCGGAATGCCCTTGAGCAGCCTGATCAGCCCCTTGGCGTCCTCCATCGAATCGTTGACGTCCTTCAGCATCACATATTCGAAAGTGATGCGGCGGGCGTTCGACAGGCCGGGATAGGCGCGGCAGGCGGCGATCAGCTCTTTCAACGGATATTTTTTGTTGATCGGCACCAAAAGGTCGCGCAGATCGTCGTTGGTGGCGTGCAGCGAGATCGCCAGCATGACGCCGATCTCCTCGCCGGTGCGCAAGATTTCCGGCACGACGCCGGAGGTCGACAGCGTGATGCGTCTTTTCGATAGGGAAAGCCCGTCGCCGTCGGACGCGATCAGCAGCGCCTTCTTCACCGCCTCGAAATTGTAGAGCGGCTCGCCCATGCCCATCATGACGACGTTGGACACTTTCCGACCCTCGGCCGGCACGATGGCGCCGTCCGGCGTGTCGCGGTCGGGGAAATCGCCGAGCCGATCGCGGGCGGTCAAAAGCTGGGCGAGAATTTCCTCTGATGTCAGGTTGCGCACCAGCTTCTGCGTGCCAGTGTGGCAGAAGGAGCAGGTCAGCGTGCAACCGACCTGCGAGGAGATGCAGAGCGTGCCGCGGCCTTCTTCGGGAATGTAGACGGTCTCGATTTCGACCGGCCGGCCGGCGCCGCGCGGCGGAAAGCGAAACAACCATTTGCGCGTCCCGTCGGAGGAAATCTGCTCCTCGACGATCTCGGGCCTGGCGACGGTGAAATGCTTGTCGAGCTCGGCGCGCAAATCCTTGGATATGTTGAACATGCTGGCAAAGTCGGAGACGCCGCGCACATACATCCAGTGCCAGAGCTGTTGGGCGCGCATTTTGGCCTGGCGCTCCGGCACGATGCCTGAGGCAACGAGGGCTGCGCCAAGCTCGGCCCGGGTCAGGCCGATCAGCGACGGTTTTTCGGCCGGCGTGGCGCGGGCGCGCAACGCGTCACGGGCGCCCTCGGTGGTAAGGTCGAATGAAAGGGTCATTGTTGCGCCAATATAAGCGATTTGCGGCCGATTACAGCATCGTGCTGGAAATGAAGCGCGGCGCATAGCACAGGTTGATGGCCGAGTCATGGGTGGCGGCGGCGCAAGGCCCGCCGCGATGTGGCCGCCGACGGCGTTTTAAAGAGCAGAAAGCCGGGCTTGCCGCCCGGCCCTTACTCAAACTTTGCTTCGCCTATGGCTATTTGCACCTGGCGATGGACGACAGCGCCGCCGAAATGCCTTTCAGCGAAAAGACATAGGTAGTGGTGTTGCCGCGGCCGGATTTCGCCTGCACCCTCATGTCGCTGCCGGACTTCATCGCGGCGATGAGCACCGGCTCCTCGGCGGCATTCTCGACCCAGGCCGACTTGCCGCGGGTGAACATCGAAAAGCTCTTGCCGTCGATGGTGACGGTGGCCTTGGAGTTTTCCTGGAAATTGTAGCCGGCGATGAATTGCGGTTCATAGGACACCTGTTGTCCCGGCCGCTGGCTGACGAAGAAGAACATGTCGCCATGGTCAAGCGTCGGCGGCTGCTTGTCGGTCGGCACGGTCAACACGTAGCAAACCTTGCCGCCCGACGCCTGGTAGCTGTAAGTGCCCCAGGCATTGTGCTGGCCGATCTTGGTCGCCGACTGCGCCAGAGCCGGCGCTGTCACGGCCACCAGGACCAGGCTCGAAATTGTAGCAATCAATCCGCGCATCGCTTTTCCCATATATGGTGCGGAAGCAGGCCGGCTCGGCGTCCTGCCCGTCGCTTCATTTTGATTTAATCTGGGTTACCAAACGGTGAACTTCCCTTCAGGAAAAGGAGATCCACCCAGGAAACCGCCGCCATCCTTGCGCCCGTCGCTCCAAAAGCGGCAGTTGCAACGTCCCTTTCGCGACTTGGATGCCACGAAAGCGGCAAGAGTTTGACTTTTCTGCCTTATCGCCGGCTCAGCTGTTGTCGGCAATCGCCTGCTTGGCGGCGCGCCGATGCGCCGGTGTGATATGGGCTTTGACGGTGGTGATCGCGGCGGTCAGCACCGCGATGTCGTCGGTAAAGCCCAATCCGAAGACGAAGTCGGGGATGACGTCAGCCGGCAGCACGAAATACCCGAGCGCCGCCACCAGGATGCCCTTGGCGCGCAGCGGCGTGTTCTTGTCCATGGCGCAGTAGTAGGCGGCGACCAGCTCTTCCATGAACGGGATCTGCCGGGCAGCCCTCTTGGCCGTGCGCCAGAATTTCTCGCGCACTTCGCTCGCATCGCCCGCCTTGCCGCCAAAGCCGAAGAAATCAAAACCGGATTTTTGCGCCATCAGTCTCTCCTTGCCGGCCGTCGCGTGGCTCCACGCGCGACCTCGAATGGAAATGTGGTGAAACCAGAACCGGGCTGCAAGATGCTGTCTTTCATGCATGTCATTAGCTAAGCAACTCGGGTCGAGCCCCGGGACAGGCTTTGGTGCATTGGCTCAGCCGTCGAAATAGCGGTCCATCGTCCTGGCCAGTTCGAAATCGAGCGCCGTGAGGCCGCCGGCATCATGGGTGTTCAGCGTCACGCTCACGGTCTTGTAGACGTTCGACCAGTCGGGGTGATGGTCCATCTTCTCCGCCGCCAGGGCGACGCGGGTCATGAAGGCGAAGGCTTCGGAAAAATTCCTGAAAGTGAAGGTGCGCGCGATCGAGCCGCCGTCCCTGGCAAGCGACCAGCCGTCGAGCCCAGCCAGCGCCTCGGCGACCGCCTCCTTGCCCAGTTTCTCTCTCGTCATGGTCGTTTCCCGTGCTATCTGGATTCGCAGTCTTCAGCATAGTGCCGGATCGATGAGCGCAAAGCCGATAAAATCCATTCTTTTCGTCTGTCTCGGCAATATCTGCCGCTCACCGTTGGCGGAGGGCGTGTTGCGCGCCGTCCTGGCGGAGCGCGGCCTCGATCGGGATATCCTGCTTGATTCGGCCGGAACCAGCGACTGGGAGGCCGGCTCGGCACCCGACCCGCGCTCGATGTCGATCGCAGAGCGGCACGGCATCGATATTTCCAGACAGCGGGCGCGCAAGCTGACGCCGGACGATTTCTCGCGTTTCGACTTGATTCTCGCGATGGACCGATCGAATCTCCGGGATTTGAAAGCGCTGGTGCCTGCCGCCATGCGCGACCGGGTCCATCTGTTCCTGGAGTTCGCGGAGGGAACGGTGAGCGACGTGCCGGACCCCTATCACGAGGGGCCGGAGGCGTTTGCCTCGGTCTACCGCATGATCCGCGAAGCGTCGGAGGCGCTGGCGACGCGGCTCGAGGCACGGCTGTCGGCGCCCGACAGCGGCCAGGCCTCCTCGACGATATAGGGTCCGCCGCCGACCGAATCGCGCGACGACATCAGGACGAAGCGGCCGACACGGAAGGGCAGCGTTGAAAAATTGCCGCGTGCCGAAAGATATTGGGCGACGTCGAGCGGGCTCGAATTGCGTAAGCGCGCCAAGGTCACATGAGGCATGAACTTGCGCGGATCGGCGGGGATGCCGAGGCGCTGGCAGATGCGCTCGATTTCGGCTTGCAGTGCCGAAAGATCGGGCGAGGCGGAAACGCCGGCCCATACCGCATGCGGTTTCTTCTGGCCGAAGGCGCCGACGCCGGACAGCGTCAGCGGGAAGGATGGGCGGTGGACTCGGTCGAGCGCGTTGGCGATCTCGTCGGCGACATGGCCCTGGACATCGCCGATGAAGCGCAGCGTCAAATGGTAGTTCTCGACGTCGATCCAGCGGGCCCCGGGCAGGCCGCCCCGGAGCAGGGACAGCGAAAGGGCGGCGTCACGCGGTATTTCGAGGGCGGTGAAAAGACGCGGCATGGTAAGCCTCCTGTCCTCGAATCGAACTCTTGTCCTAGCGAATCATCGAAAATCAAGCGGGGCAAGCGGATTGTTGATCGCACCTGGCCTAAATCGCAGGGGAATTCGGACCCTCATCGAAATTCAGTCCTTCAAGAGTTGCCCTTAACTACGGCAATGGCTTTTTCGACCTCCGGCAGTATGTGCTCGACCATGCGGTCGATGCCCTTGGCATTCGGGTGCAGGCCGTCCTCGAGCTGAAAAGTGGCGTCGCCGGCGACGCCCTCGAGGAAGAACGGATAGAGCGGGACGCCGAATTTTTCCGCCAGTTTCGGAAAGATCGCGTCAAAGCTGCTCTGGTAGTCGGCGCCGAGATTGGGTGCGGCGCGCATGCCGGCCAGCAGCACGGCGATCTTGCGCTGCCTCAGCTTCGCCAGCATGGCGTCCAGATTCTTTTGCGTGATGGCGGGAGAAACGCCGCGCAGCATGTCGTTGGCACCGAGTTCGAGGATGACCAGCTGCGTGCCGTCCGGCACCGACCAGTCGAGCCGCGACAGGCCGCCACTCGACGTATCGCCAGAGACACCGGCATTGGTTACGGTTACATCGTGGCCCTTCGCGCGAAGTGCTGCCTCAAGTTTCTGGGTGAAGCCTTCGTCGGGTCCGAGGCCAAAGCCCGCCATCAGGCTGTCGCCGAAACCGACGATCTTCAGGGGCTCGGCGCGCGCCGACGAAAGGGCGCCGCAAATTCCAAGGAAAAGGATCAAGGCTGCGGCAAGTGTGTGTTTGAAAGCCATGCGGCAGGCCCCATATGACGAAGGACATTTTGTTGCGGCAGGCAGAATTCCAGCCTTCCCCTTCCCATATAGGACGATTTTATTTTGACAGAAGCCGTCATCGCGCTGAAAAACGTATCGCTGACGCTCGGCGAAGGAGCGTCTTCCGTCCATGTGCTGAAAGGTGTCAGCCTCGATGTGGCTGCCGGAGAGGCGACCGGCATCGTCGGTCCTTCTGGCTCGGGAAAGTCGACGCTGCTGATGGTCCTTGCCGGCTTAGAAAGGGTCGATTCGGGGACGGTACGAATTGCGGGCGAATTGCTGAACGGCAAGAGTGAAGATCAGATCGCATCGTTTCGGGGACGAAATATTGGCATCGTGTTCCAGTCCTTCCACCTCATCCCGAATATGACGGCGCTCGAAAATGTCGCAGTACCGCTGGAATTGGCCGGCCATAGCGATCCGTTCGGGGTGGCGGCGCGGGAGCTGGAGGCGGTGGGCTTGAGCGACCGCGTCACTCATTATCCCGGCGAATTGTCCGGTGGCGAACAGCAGCGTGTGGCGATCGCCCGGGCGCTGGCGCCTTCGCCGCGCATTCTGATCGCCGACGAGCCGACCGGCAATCTCGACCAGACAACGGGGCGGCAGGTCGCCGATCTTCTGTTCGCCAAGGCGGCCGAGCGCGGCATGACGCTGGTGCTGGTCACTCATGATCCGGCGCTCGCCGCACGCTGCTCCCGGCAGGTATCGATGCGGTCGGGCCGGATCGAGGACGCGCCAGAACCAGCTCTAAAGCCCGGTAAGGTGCCGGCCTGATGCCGCTGTCGCGCACGCTGAAGCTCGCCTTCCGCTTCTCGCTGCGCGAGATGCGCGGCGGGCTGTCCGGCTTCCTAATCTTCCTTGCCTGCATTGCGCTGGGTGTCGCGGCGATCGGCGGCGTCAACTCGGTGGCCCGGGCGATTACCGCCGGTGTCGCCAATGAAGGCCAGTCGCTGCTTGGCGGCGATCTTCGTTTCCAGCTCAATCAGCGCGCCGCGACGCAAGCCGAGCATTTCTTTCTTAACGGGCTGGGCACGGTCTCGCACAGTGCCAACATGCGCTCGATGGCGCGGCTCGAGGACGGTTCCGACCAGGCGCTGGTCGAGGCCAAGGCGGTCGATGGAGGCTATCCGCTCTATGGCGCGCTGGTCACCGAGCCGGCGCTTTCGAAGCAGGAATTGTTCGGCGAAAAATCCGGTGTTTTCGGCGCCGCCGCACCCGACCTTTTGTTCGAGCGGCTGAACCTTGCGATCGGCGACCGGCTGAAGCTGGGCAGCGCCATCTTCGAACTGCGCGCCAGGC
>NZ_RZSW01000399.1:0-6003 GCF_003997375.1 Mesorhizobium sp. M5C.F.Ca.IN.020.29.1.1
CTATTATCGCCCCGGCTATCGTCGCTACAACGACTACTGGTTCCCGCTGGCGGCCTTCGCCACTGGCGCGCTGATCACCGGCGCGATCATCAACAACCAGTACCGCCCCGTCTATCGAGGCGGTTCACACGTGGAGTGGTGCTACAGCCGCTACAGATCCTACCGGGCGTATGACAACACGTATCAGCCTTACTACGGCCCCCGCCGGCAGTGCATCTCGCCCTATTGATACGCCGGGCAGAGTTGAACAAAGATTGTTGAAGAGCCTGCGCCGGCACCGGCGCAGGCTTTTTGGTGCGCGAATCTAAGAATCTAAATCGTGCTTAGCGTCCTACGCACGGCGTCGCGCCAGCCGGCGAGTTTTGCGGAACGGACCGAAACATTCATATCCGGCTGAAACCGCCGTTCGAGCGCCCAGCTCTTGGCGAATTCCCTTGTCTTCGGCCAGACACCCGCCTTCGAGCCGGCCAGCCATGCCGCGCCAAGCGCCGTCGTCTCCAGGATGGTCGGACGGTCGACCGGCGCATCGAGGATGTCGGCCAGCCGCTGCAAGGTCCAGTTCGACGCCACCATCCCGCCATCGACCCTGAGAACGGTCTTCGCTGACGAGCCCTTCCAGTCCTTGCGCATCGCGTCGAGCAGGTCACGCGTCTGGAAGGCCACGGATTCCAATGCGGCCCGGGCAAATTCAGCCGGGCCCGAATTCCGGGTCAGCCCGAAGATGGCGCCGCGCGCCTCGGCGTCCCAATGCGGCGCGCCAAGCCCAACGAAAGCCGGCACTAGATACACCTCTTGAGTCGGGTCGGCGCTCGCCGCCAGCACGCCGCTCTGCTCGGCCTTGCCGATCACCTTGATGCCGTCGCGCAGCCATTGCACGGCCGCACCAGCGATGAAGATCGAGCCTTCCAGCGCATAAGTGGTCTTGCCGTTCAGCCTGTAGGCAATGGTCGTCAACAACCGGTTCTTCGAGCGCACCAGATCGCTGCCGGTGTTGAGCAGCGCGAAGCAGCCGGTGCCATAGGTGGACTTCATCATGCCCGGCTCGAAACAGGCTTGGCCGATGGTCGCCGCATGCTGGTCGCCAGCCACGCCGAGGATTTTTATCTCTGCACCGAACAGGCTTTTCTCTGTGATTCCATAGTCGTCAGCGCAATCCTTCACCTGCGGCAGCATTTTTCCCGGTATGCCGAGAATGGCCAGAAGCTCGTCGTCCCAGGCATTCTTTTCGATGTTGTAGACCAGCGTTCGCGAGGCATTGGTGGCATCGGTAGCGTGAACCTTGCCGCCGGTCAGCCGCCAGATCAGAAAGCTGTCGATAGTGCCGGCCAGCAATTCGCCCTTGGCGGCGCGTTTCCTCGCGCCCTTCACCTTGTCCAGCATCCAGGCGATCTTGGTGCCGGAGAAATAGGGATCGAGCAGCAGGCCGGTCTTTCTGGTGAACTTCTTCTCCAGTCCCTGCTTCTTCAATTTCTGGCACAGCGGCGCGGTGCGGCGGTCTTGCCAGACAATCGCGTTATGGATCGGCTTGCCGGTCGCCCTGTCCCAGATGACGACGGTCTCGCGCTGGTTGGTAATGCCGATCGCCGCGACATCCGACGCATCGCGGCCGGCGCTGTTCATCGCAGCCTTCACCGTCGCCACGACACTCGACCAGATTTCCTCCGGATCGTGCTCGACCCAGCCGGAAGCCGGATAATGCTGGGTAAATTCCTTCTGCCCGCTGCCTACGACCTTCATTTCGGGATCGAACAAGATCGCCCGGCTCGATGTCGTTCCCTGGTCAATTGCAAGGATAAAGCCACTCATTCTCACTCCCTCAGCCCCACTCCCTTGGCGCAAACAGGGGAGACGGCACGATGCCGCCTCCCCCGATTGTAGCGATGCGGGCGCGAAGGCCCGGATCGATGCTCAGTTGCTCCAGCTCTTGACCAGCTCGTCGTAGTTGATGGTCTGCGCCTTGTCCTTCTCCGGCTCGATCTTCAGCTGCGGCGCGAGATTGCCTTTGGAGACGGCATCAGCGTTCCACTCTTCGAGGGTCTTTTCCTCGGCGAGCTTCGGTCCGATGTCGCCCTGCACGCCGGCGCGCTCGAGGCGCTCAAGCACCTTTTCCTGCTCGGCGCAGAGCGAGTCCATCGCCTCCTGCGGGGTTTTGGCACCCGACGAGGCGTCGCCGATCGCCTGCCACCAAAGCTGTGCCAGCTTCGGATAGTCAGGAACGTTCGTACCCGTCGGCGACCACTGGACGCGGGCCGGCGAGCGGTAGAACTCGATCAGGCCGCCGAGCTTCGGGGCGCGGTCCGTGAAGCTCTTGTGCTGGATCGTACTCTCGCGGATCAGCGTCAGGCCGACATGGCTTTTCTTCACGTCCACGGTCTTCGAGGTGACGAACTGCGCGTAAAGCCAGGCTGCCTTGGCGCGGTCATCAGGCGTCGACTTGAGGAGCGTCCAGGAACCAACGTCCTGGTAGCCGAGCTTCATGCCGTCCTTCCAGTAGACGCCATGCGGCGACGGAGCGAAGCGCCATTTTGGCGTACCGTCCTCGTTCACGACGGGAAGGCCGTCCTTCACCATATCGGCGGTGAAGGCCGTGTACATGAACATCTGCTGGGCAATTTCGCCCTGCGCCGGCACCGGTCCGGATTCCGAGAAGGTCATGCCCTGGGCCGCGGCCGGAGCGTAGGCCTTCATCCAGTCGAGATATTTCTGGATGGCATAGACCGACGCCGGACCGTTGGTGTCGCCGCCCCGAGCCACGCAGGAGCCGACCGGCCGCGACTTCTCGTCGACCTTGATGCCCCATTCGTCGACCGGAAGACCGTTCGGCAGCCCCTTGTCGCCATTGCCGGCCATCGAAAGCCAGGCATCGGTGAAGCGCCAGCCGAGCGACGGGTCCTTCTTGCCGTAGTCCATGTGGCCGTAGACCTTCTTGCCGTCGATCTCGCGGCCGGTGAAGAATTCGGCGATGTCCTCATAGGCTGACCAGTTGACCGGCACGCCGAGGTCGTAGCCGTACTTCGCCTTGAAGTCCGCCTTGTTCTTCTCGTCGTTGAACCAGTCGTAGCGGAACCAGTAGAGGTTCGCGAACTGCTGGTCGGGCAGCTGATAAAGATCGCCGTCCGGAGCCGTCGTGAACTTGGTGCCGATGAAGTCGGCGAGATCGAGGTTCGGGTTGGTGACGTCCTTGCCCTCGTTCGCCATCCAGTCGGTCAGGCTGCGCGCCTGCTGGTAGCGCCAATGGGTGCCGATCAGGTCGGAGTCGTTGACATAGGCATCATAGACGTTTTCGCCCGACTGCATCTGCGTCTGCAGCTTCTCGACGACATCGCCTTCGCCGATCAGATCATGCGTGATCTTGATGCCGGTTATGTCGGCGAACGCCTTGGCCAGCGTCTTCGATTCGTACTCGTGCGTCGTGATGGTTTCCGAGACGACCTTGATGTCCATGCCCGCAAAGGGTTTTGCGGCATCGATGAACCACTGCATCTCGGCTTCCTGGGCAGCGCGATCGAGCGTCGACATGTCCTTGATCTCGGCGTCGAGAAACGCCTTGGCTTCGTCCATTCCGGCATAGGCGTTGCCTGCCCCGAGCAACAGGACAAGCGCAGTCGTTGATGTCAAAAATTGCCGTCTCATGTGTTTCCTCCACTGTTTCAGTTTTAAGTGCGATCGGAGCAGCCGCCGGCACGCGGCCGCCCCAACAGTTTCCCCCTCTATACGTAGCGGAACACGCCGATGGCGTAGACCACGGAGAGAGCGAGAGCCCACCACAGGTTGGGTCCGACAAGACCCAGCCAAGCGAGATGGATAAAGGCGCTGCCAAGCAGCGATAGAAAGAGACGGTCGCCGCGCGTTGTCTCGAACCGCAGCACGCCGACCCGCGGACTGCCGCCCGGCGAGACGTACTCCCAGATCGCCATGCCGCAGAGCAGCGCCAGGATCGTGATGAAAAAGATCGCCGTCGGCAACGTCCATGCCATCCAGGTGAGATTCATGTCACATCCCTCCCAGGGCAAAGCCCTTGGCGATGGTGTTGCGTATGAACTCGTGCGTTCGTTTCATCACACCCTCCCCAAGGCAAAGCCTTTGGCGATGTAGTTGCGGACGAACCAGATCACGAGCGCGCCCGGAAGGATGGTGAGCACGCCGGCTGCGGCCAGCACGCCCCAGTCGAGGCCCGAGGCCGAGACGGTGCGCGTCATGATCGCGGCGATCGGCTTGGCGGCGGTCGTGGTCAACGTCCGCGCGATCAGCAGTTCGACCCACGAGAACATGAAGCAGAAGAAGCAGGCCACGCCTACACCGCTCGCGATCAGCGGCATGAATATCCTCAGGAAGAAGCGTGGGAAGGAATAGCCGTCGATATAGGCGGTCTCGTCGATTTCCTTCGGCACGCCCGACATGAAGCCTTCAAGAATCCAGACCGCCAGCGGCACGTTGAACAGGCAGTGCGCCAGCGCCACCGCGATGTGCGTGTCGATCAGGCCGAAAGCCGAATAGAGCTGGAAGAACGGCAGCGCGAACACCGCCGGCGGCGCCATGCGGTTGGTGAGCAGCCAGAAGAACAGGTGCTTGTCGCCGAGAAAACGGTAGCGCGAGAAGGCATATGCTGCCGGAAGCGCCACGGCGACCGAAATCACCGTGTTCATAACCACATAGATGATGGAGTTGATGTAGCCCCTGTACCAGGACGGATCATTGAAAATGACCGCGTAGTTAGCAAGCGTCGGGTTTCTCGGCCAAAGCGAGAAGGCGCCGAGAATCTCCTGGTTGTTCTTGAAGCTCATGTTGACCAGCCAGTAGATCGGCAACATCAGGAAGATGATGTAGATCGTTGGCACCAGCCACCAGAACCGTGACTCCTCACCCCGCCGCCGCATCTTGCGTGCCAGCGTGGCGTTCGCCGTCTGCGCTTCCGCTGTAGCGGGGGTTTGCCGCATCAGCGTTCGTTCGTTGGCCGTGGTTTCGTCGAGGTGTGCCATTTCACCGCTCCGCGTCGTAGGCTGTCATGACGGTGTAGAACACCCAGGACAGGAGCATGATAATCAGGAAATAGACGATCGACATGGCCGCCGCCTCACCGAGGTTGAACTCTCCGATGGCCAGCTTCACCAGGTCGATCGACAAGAAAGTGGTGGTGTTGCCGGGCCCGCCGCCGGTGACGACGAACGGCTCGGTGTAGATCATGAAACTGTCCATGAAGCGCAGCAGAACCGCGATCAGCAGCACACGGTTCATCTTGGGCAACTGGATATAGCGGAAGATCGCCCAGCGCGACGCCCCGTCGATCTTCGCCGCCTGGTAATAGGCGTCGGGGATCGAGACCAACCCTGCGTAGCAGAGCAGGACCACCAGGCTCGTCCAGTGCCAGACGTCCATGACGATGACGGTGACCCAGGCGTCGGACGGGTCGTTGACGTAGTTGTAGTCGAAGCCGAGCGCCCGCAGCGAATATCCGAGTAGACCGATGTCGACGCGGCCGAACACCTGCCAGATGGTGCCGACGACGTTCCACGGGATGAGCAGCGGCAACGCCATCAGCACCAGGCAGACCGGAACGCCCCAGCCCTTCTTCGGCATGTTGAGCGCAATGAAGATGCCGAGCGGAATCTCGATGATGAGGATGATGGCCGAGAACACCAGGTTGCGGCCCATCGCTTCCCAAAAACGGTCGGAATGCAGGATTTCTTCGAACCATTCCGAGCCCGCCCAGAAGAAGACGTTGTTGCCGAAAGTGTCTTGCACCGAATAATTCACGACCGTCATCAGCGGGATGATCGCCGAGAAAGCCACCAGCAAGAGCACCGGCAGCACCATGAACCAAGCCTTGTTGTTCCAGGTCCTTTCCATGCTCAGCCTCCGATCTCGACGCGCCAGGAATCGGCATAGATGTTGATGCCGGCCGGGTCGAAAGCGATCTTCGGATCGGCGGGAATGTCCTCGTCCTCGCCGACAATCGCCGCTATGTCGCGGCCTTCGAAACTGGCGCGCACCACCTTGTGGCGG
>NZ_RZSW01000039.1:0-22568 GCF_003997375.1 Mesorhizobium sp. M5C.F.Ca.IN.020.29.1.1
GGAAGCGGCGGCCGCAGTAGAGCTGTCGTCGCTCGCTGTGGTGTCGGAAGCGGTGGTCGCAGTAGAGCTGTCGTCGCTCGTGGTGGTGTCGGAAGCGGCGGCCGCAGCGGCGCTGTCGTCGCTGATGGTGGCGTCGGCAGGGACAGTTGCGGTAGAGCTGTCATCGATGACGTCGGAAGCGACGGTCCCAGTTGTGCTGAGATTGTGCTCCCGGAAAACAGCCTGCAGTTCCGGCGAGCTCTCAAGTGCGACGTCGCCTTCCTGCGAACCCCAGGCATAGGCAAAGTCGAATTCGGGCGACGGAACCAGTTCGTCCCAGTGGTCCATCATCGTCTGCAGCTGATCCGCGGTCGGCATGACATATTTGCCGCCCGTGTTGGTCGTCCAATTGCCGCCGCCAAAGGTCTGATGGACCGGAACGATCTGGCTGACCGGGATGCCCGACTCCACCGCAGCAGCCACGGTTCTGTCGATCATGTCATAGTCGACCGTGTCTGTTCCGGTGCGCACCGGATAAGCGCTTATTCCAAACAGATCGATATGCGTGTTTTCATAGTTGTAGGTGTTGGAAAAATCCGGGTTTTCGGCAGACCCCATGTCCATCGCGGTGATGAAGGTCTTGGCGTCTGGCATGCGAGCGTGGATCCAGTCGGATTCGGCTTTCAGATCCTCAGCGTCTACCTGGGTGTGGTATTGGCCGGTGGGATCCGGCTCGTCGACGAGAAAAAACCCATACACCTTCGGATTGCCAAGGAAGGGGGTGACCTTGTCGATAAAGGACTGGGTCACGCCCTCGCCCTCGTTGAGCCAGACCATAGCCTTCGTGCCATCCGGCAGCTCATTGACCTGGTCGATGTATTGAACGTCGACCAGATTGAAACCGGCGCTTGCGACTTCTGTGGCGGACCCACCTGCTGCGAAATGAAGTGCCATCAATAATCCTTTTTTCTTAGCGCCCCGCGGTGCCTGCCTACTCGACGGCGTATATTAGCTTCAAATCACATACCCACACCCCTCTGATAGATTCGTTGATCACCAGCAGGATCGCCTCACGGAAGCAGAATTTTACTTAGGATCACCACGATATTTCCAAGTAAAATCTATTTTATTATGGTATACATAACCACGGGCATTCAGATAAATTGTCCTGTTTTTTCAAAATGGTCTTTTACATTGCTTATATTTGATCCGTCTTCGACAGTGATGTCCTGTCGAGGATTTTGCCTTTCAAAAAAATTATAGATGGCGCCGAAGCCGGTATTTCGCGAAGATGCCTTGGCGGTGCTGACCCGCTGAAGTGGCGCCACAGAAGTCGGATTTTAACTGCCGGCAACTAGAGTCCATGAATACAACGGCAGCCAGAATAGCTTTTCTGTACAATATACACTTACCTGCGGGCAAATCTGACTGCGTTAAGCTAGGTGCTGAGCCAAGCCATGTTCTCTGGCGTCGCAACCCAATTTTCTGTGGACACAGTGGGCAGGTGCTCGCTCATAACGATGTCATCCGCCAACGACATTGCCGATATCGGAGATGATCGAGCTAGGTTACCTGCTGGTCGCAGGCAGATTCTACCAGGGGCGGAAGTGACTGAGATGCTGTTCAACCAGCGTACAGGGGCACCGGCCCGCGATCGGGACGATGCTCAGGCTGGCAAAGTCACCGACCGACCCAGACTGAGGTGACAACGGACGGTTATCGGAAGCGCAGTCCTTGATTGCCCCGCCCGCCAGCGAATGTGCCCGCAAAATTTTTCTCAAGTTCGACGTGCAAACGATCCCGCCACACCCCTCATTGCGCAGAAGGATATGCGCGTCGAGGAGGCCCGCCATACGGCCTCGGTAGCACACCCTGTGCAGGTCTTTGGCTTGGATTGCCTCGCCAAGTCGGAGACTTAGCTGCCTGATGCTCGCAAGGCCTTGATCCAAATGCGGTTTGCGTCATGCAAACAGACGAGGACAGTAGGCAAGCCTGCCCGTACCGTGACTTGGCATCCATACACGCAGAAGAAGCGAAACCAAGATCATGAAGGCAGAGTCAAAAGCCCGCCACTTCCCGCGATTCGGGGACGGCACATGGTCGGGAGAGACAGGATGAACCCGCATCTCGTGTGTGTGGGAGGCGAGGATCACGCCTTAAGAATTCCGTTCTTAATGTCGCTTCGCGAAAGGGGTTTTCGGGTCACCGCAGTCTCGAGTGGCGGTGAAACCGCGTTTTCGCGGCATGGCATTCCGCATCACCGCTATGGTTTCGACCGATTTGCCAGCGGCGGCAGCGGGGAGTGGGGCGCCATTCGAACGATTCGAAAATTAATGTCGGAACTGCGACCGGATGTTGTCCAAAGTTTCGACACCAAACCGAACCTACTGACGCCACTTGCGGTGCGCGGGAAGGCCCCAGTCATCCGCACGATCAATGGTCTGGGCTGGACATTCTCGTCGCAGGAGCCACGGGCTCTGGCCCTGCGTCCAATCTTTTGCGGACTGCAATGGCTTTCGTCCTTCTGGACGGCTGCGACGGTCTTCCAAAATCGGGACGATCAGGCTTTCTTCGAGCGCTATCGACTGATCCGACGCGGCAGCGGACGGCTGATCCGCAGTTCAGGAATCGACATCGATGCGTTCGCCATGGCAAGGCATCTTGCCCCGTCCGCGATGAAAATGCGCGAAGAGCTTGGGCTCCAATCCGCTGAAGTCGTAATTTTTGTCGGCCGGCTGACCCGCCAGAAGGGTATCCCGACACTCCTCAAAGCAGTCCCGCACATCCTGTCCAAAAGGCCCAATGCGCGTTTCGTGCTTGTCGGCCCATGGGAATCCGAAGGGCCATTTGCCGTCGACAAATCGGACATCGATCGATATGCCCCCCATGTCATCGCCTTAGGCCCACGACGCGATGTTCCAGCCCTTCTTGGCATAGCCGATCTGTTCGCCTTTCCAACACAATATCGGGAAGGGATTCCGCGCGTCCTGCTCGAGGCCGGACTGGCGGGATTGCCTATCGTCGCCTCAAGGATGCCTGGCTGCAATGACGTGGTTGAAGACGGATGGAACGGCTATCTCGTCCCACCGCACGATGCCGATGGCCTTGCGGCTCGAATAGTAGACATCCTGTCCGACCGCGATCACGGAAAGATCATGGGCGGTCGTTCCGTCGAACTCGTCCGGGAGCAGTTCGCGCTGCCGTGGGTAGTCGACCAATATTGCGATCTTTACAAAAACGTCCTTAGCGCCGAATCCAATGGCGGTCTTGCTCGACCGGCGCCATCGATCGTGCTGGAAGAGGATGCCGCAAGCCGCGGATTGGGTGGAGCGCGCCGATGATCCGGAACGCGTTGCTGGCCGGCGGTATTGCGATGGGCTATGCGGTGCAGCTCAGTGTTCCCGGTCTGCCCTTCGGATATACCGAATTGTTGCTAGCGCTCTGGATCATGCTGTCGATCGGGCGAGTAGTCATCGGTGGTCGGTTGGAGGCCACGCCGGCCCTATTCCGTCTCGCGACCTTCTGGCTGATCATGACGTTCACCCTGGCGGTCGGTGCGATTGTCGGCTTGCTGACCACGGCGGTCCTGGACCTCTCGGCGCCGATTCACGACATAATGGCCTACATGCTGTTGGCCAGCGTCACCTGTCTGGCCGCCGCGGAGCCCGACGCCGATCGCCAACTGCGCCGCACTGCCTGGTGGGCGATCGGGATAGTGAGTGCATGCTTTGTCTTTCAGCTGGCGCTTGGGTGGGGTTGGATCCACCAGCCCGGCGTCAATCCCTGGTTCTGGGATCGCTTCACCGGCTGGTCCGAGAATCCGAACCAAATTGCTATTTATTGCGCAATCTTTGGTCCGCTGGCTTTGCATCTTGCTACGACCACAAGCAGTCCATGGGGGAGGGTGATCGGGTTCAGCAGCCTTGTTCTGACCGTCTATGTCGGTAGGCTGACAAAAAGTGATGCCTATCTTCTTACAGGCGTCCTGACCTGCCTGATATTTCTAGGACTGCGGGTTCGGACATGGCTCACGACCGGTGACAAGGGCAGCGTTTCCCGGCAAGTCGCCGTCCTCCTGATGGTCGGCTTCCTCCCCCTGGCGATGTCGATGACGCCCTACGTTCTCAGGGACATAAGCAGCATTGAAAATTTCGCCAAGAGCCTCAGCAAGGGGAGGGGCGGCGAGGATACCGCCGAAACCGCTACACTTCGCGTCAGGCTCTGGGGTAATGCAGTCTACAAGGGCGTGACGTCAGCGTCTCTTGGCCTTGGTCCTGGCCCGCATGTGGACCGCCCCTCGGTCGAATATCGGCAGTTTCTGCCCGAACCTTTCGAGGCTCACAACACGATCCTCGATCTGTACACGCAAGGTGGTCTGATCGCGGTCCTGGCCCTGCTTTGGATCGTCGGCTCGGCGGCCATGTCAGCATGGCGTGCGAAGCTCGATGCCCTTTTTGCGCTGGTGGTGGCGATCATGATTTACGGGTTTCCGCACCTGATCATCCGCCACCCGATCGTTTGGTTTGCGCTGACCCTCTGCCTTGTTGCCGGAACGCCGCGAGCAGTGTGGGCTACTTCTAGTGAAACTTCCAGGGACTTGGGGTGACGGGATGTGTGGGGTTGCCGGAATCCTTCTTGCACCCGATGCGGCCAGTGCGAAGCCGCTGAGGGCAATAGCGCAAATGACGAAAGTTCTTCGTCACCGTGGGCCTGATGGCGACGGCTTCTGGACAGATCGTGAAGCCGGCGTTGCCTTCGGCCACAGGCGTTTGGCCATCGTCGACTTGTCAGAGGCGGGACACCAGCCGATGCATTCGGCGACTGGCCGATATATCATCACCTTTAACGGCGAAATATACAATTTCCAGGATCTGCGCCGCGAACTTGAAGGCGCGGGCCATTGTTTCCGCGGCACCAGCGATACCGAAGTCATGCTGTGCGCGATCGAGAATTGGGGACTCGACACCGCACTCAAGCGCTTTGCCGGCATGTTCGCGTTCGGATTGTGGGACCGGAGGACGAGGAGCCTTCATCTCGCCCGCGACCGAATGGGCAAAAAACCGCTCTACGTTGCTTCAACACGCGTCGCACTGGTTTTTGCCTCCGAGTTAAAGGCAATCAACCGTTTTCCAGATTTCCGTCAGGAGATCGATCTCGATGCGGCGGCGGCGATGCTGTCGAGGGGATGGGTACCGGACAACAGGTGCATCTGGCAAGGCGTCTTCAAGCTGCCACCCGGCTCGGTTCTGTCCCTGACGGCCGCAGATTTCGCCCACGCACGCAGTGCGGGGTCCCTTTCGAACCGCATCCGACAATGGTGGTCGCTGGCCGAGGTTGCCGAGAAAGGTCGGCAGGAACCAATCGCCGGCACCGATCAAGAACTGACAAATGAACTCGACAAGCTGCTGAGACTTGCCGTTCGGCAACGCATGGTCGCCGATGTGCCGCTGGGCGGCTTTCTATCTGGCGGCGTCGACAGCTCCGCTGTTGTAGCCCTGATGCAGGCTCAATCCTCAAAACCGGTGCGCACGTTCACGATCGCATTTGGAGAAGGCGGGTTTGATGAGGCACCCCACGCCGCTGAGGTCGCCCGGCATCTGGGCACCGACCATACCGAACTTCACCTTTCGCCCGCCTCCGCGCGCGATATCATCTCAGAACTGCCGCAGACCTGGGACGAGCCGTTTGCAGACGAATCGCAGATACCAACTCTGCTCGTGGCGCGGCTGGCTCGCCAGCACGTTACGGTGGCTCTGTCGGGCGACGGTGGCGACGAATGCTTCGCCGGTTACGCTCGCCACCTCATGGCGGCCCGAGCAAAACGACAGCATGAGCTGCCGTTGCCGCTGCGTCAGACGCTTGCGACAGCTGTTGGATTGCTGGCCCGTGCAGCCCGTCACGAACTCGTCAGCAAGCTGCCGCTTTCAGCGCATGCGCGGCATGCGCTGCGCAGCGACCGGCTGGATCGCCTGGCTCGGCTGCTCGCCGCGGCAGATGAGGATGAGCTGTATGAGCGGCTTAGGGGATCATCGACCGAGAACCTCACCCATCACAGGCCGCCCATATCGATCAATGGTGCGCCGCAGCTGGATGGTCTGCTGTCACGTCTCCTGTACGAGGACATGGTCGGCTATCTGCCTGGCGACATACTGGTGAAGCTGGACCGCGCCAGCATGGCTAACAGCCTTGAGGGCCGATGCCCGCTTCTCGATCATCGGGTTGTCGACTTCGCCTGGCGGCTGCCGGCGGACGTAATGGTTCGCCGCGGCAGGGGCAAGTGGATACTTCGTCAGTTGCTGCATCGCTATGTTCCGGAGCGGCTGATCGACCGGCCAAAACATGGCTTCGACGTCCCTATAGCAGTCTGGCTCAGAGGGCCGCTGCGTATCTGGGCCAGCGATCTGCTCGCCGATATGCGCCTGTCCGGGGACGGGATCTTCGACTTTGCAAAGGTGCAGACGTGCTGGCGAGATCACTTGGATGGAAGGCAGGATCATTCTCGTGATTTGTGGGCGGCGTTGATGTTCCAGGCCTGGCGCGACGAGGCCCGTCGGCCACCGGCGCCCGCAACGGACCTGTATCGTGTACTCGAACCGGCAGGAGTATAAAATGGAAGGTTCCATAATCAGCCGCAAGCAACTTCCGCGCGCCACTGAGATGCACGTAACCGCGCACGAGACCAAGCCGCGCATGAGGCGGCCGCTGCGCGAGCAGATGGACGCGCAGAGTTCAGTCCATCAACTCCTCATTACCATCACGAGGAGAAAACGGTTCCTGCTCGCCATGGTGGTTCTGGGCGGTGTTTTGGCCGGGCTTGCGGGTTTTGCTGTCCCTGTCCGGTTCGAGGCGAGTACGCAAGTTATTCTCGATGCTCCAAGCAGGAATGGGCCCGCCGGCGCGGTACCTGCTCCGGAGATGCTGGATGCCAGCATTGACGACAATATAACCATGCTCTTGTCGCAAGGAAATCTGCGTCGCGTGATGGCAGAGCTGCGCAAGACGGAGTTCGGCGGCACCGCCGAACAAGGTGATGCCGGAACTGGAAGTGCTCGTCCCGACCCTGCTCGCGGCGGCCGGCCGATTTTGCGCTCATTAGTAGACGGCCTGCTGGCCGGAATTTGGCCGCAGGGCAAGCCGGAAGCTGCGGATGCGGCTGAACTAAAGGCATTGCGAAAGGGCATGAGGGTTGGGCAGGAACTGCGATCGAGAGTCATCAGCATAGGCTTTACCGATCCCGATCCAGCGCGAGCCGCTATGGTGGCTAATACGTTCGCCCGATTGTATATCGACGATCTCGCGAAGAGACGCCAGGCAGCGGATAGACTGGAACTCACCTCGATAGTCGCGGCTCTGCCGGGCGTACAACGCGATCTGGCAGCAGCGACCGATCGTCTGGAAAAGTATCGGCTGAGCCATGGTGCAGTCGACCAAGGTGCTGCGGACAACGCCGCCAAGGAGACAGCTGAACTCAGCCAGCAGATTTCCTTGTCGAAAGCGGATCTCTCCGCCACGGAATCTCGCCTTCAACATATTCAGGAGCTGCGAAAGGAGGGGGCATCGGTCGCCTCGCTGGCTCAAGCTATCCGATCACCGGCGCTGGCCGACCTGGCGGCTCGCCAGGCCAATGACACGGCAGATAAAAATTTGAGCGATGCGATCAACCGCGAGATCGAACAAGAGACCGCTCGTCTCGCTGCCGAGGCCAGCATCTACCGGGCCCAGATTGCAGCTCTGGAAAGTCGCAAGAATGTGCTCGACGCGGTTGTGGCCGATACGGCCGGCCGGCTGTCCGGGCTGCGTGCACTCGAGCCGCAGGTAAGTATCTTGACGGAACGATACAACCAGCTTCTGACCCAACAACAGGACTTGATACGGCGCATCGCAACGCCCTCGGCCGGAGTGTCGGTCCTTTCGGCGGCATGGCCGCCGACGGTTCCTAAGACCCTGTCGCCGATTTTCCTTATTCCACCTGGTATGGTTGTGTTTGGGCTTCTTGGCGGGGTCTTCGTTGTCGTTCGCAACCGCCTCGATCAGACTTTGCGGGGCGAGGCCGAAGCTGAGGCAGCGCTCGGGGTTCCGTGCTTGGGGCTGATACCACAAGCGGCCACAATGCACGCCAAACGGCTGAAGCAGCTGGTTTTAGGCCAGCAGAGGTCCAGATACAGCCGCGCCGTGACATCCCTGCTTGTCACCGCAGCACCCAAGCAAGCGAGGGATCGCTCGTCGCACATCATTCTCGTAACGTCCAGCGTCCAGGATGATGGCAAGACCGAGCTTGCATGGAGCCTTGCCTTGGCAGCCACCCGACTGGGGGGGCGAGTGCTTTTCCTCGATCTTGACCGCACGGGCGCCCGCCTCACGAACGAATTCCTGGATGAATTCACGGCGCTCAAGCCACACAACTTTTTCGGGGACTATGTGAGTGAACGGTGTGCCTTGCACGATGCAATCGCGGGAATACCTGAAATCGGAATCGACTTCATGGCTCTCGCACCGTCGGAGGATCTGCTGGCATTGCTGTCCACGGTCGACAGCTCCCTGTTCACGGATGAGCTGCACTCGATCTACAGCGTCGTCATCATAAATGGACCGCTGGGACTTGGAGGGCCGGAGGCCGGGCTTCTGACGGGCTGGGCTGATGCGGTTCTTTTCGCCATTCGCTGGGGCAGGACGCGACGCAGCATCGCACGCGGTGTTTTGGAAACGCTTGCTAGCGATGCGTCAGATTCTGCCCCTGTGGGGAGCGTTCTCACGCAGGTTAATCTCAAGAAGCACGCCGGCTACCAGTTCGGGGACAGCGCTGATCTTTTGCTCGAGGAAACATCATGAGCGTCACAAGCGGACTTCGAAGCAACGATGATTGCGGAAATCGCGCAGGTATCGCCACGAACGGATTGGACCCATGATCATTGAACTCTTCGGACCGCCTGGATCCGGCAAGAGAACCTTTGCTCACGCCCTTGCCCGGCGACTGCGGGAGGAAGGGTACCACGCCAAGGTTGCCCCCAGTCACCGCCCTCGCGAGAGGGGATCGAGTGTCGATCTTGGAATCTTTCTGGCTATTTTCAGGATCGTGTCGGCAATATTTTCAACATTAAAAATCCTGCTTTCGCCGAGAGGCAGGATCAAGGATCTTTCAACGTCGCTTTCCATGATAAGAGTGATGCCGCCAAAAAAAAGGATATGGCGGGCCCGGCTCTGGCAGCACATATTGAAGCTTTCGCGCCGCTGGGATGAGGCGAAGCAATCCAGAGAAGTAGTCATATTCGATCAGGGCTACGTCCAGGCGATTGCGTCGCTGGCAATGTTCAATGGATCCGCAGACAGGGTCGCGCTGGCAAAGGCGCTCAGTCTCGCGCCCGCAGCTGATTTCACACTCAGAGTTGTTGCGCCACGCGCGATCGTTGAGACGCGCTTGCAGCAACGGATGGAGCATGAAGCGCCTGCGGAGCGAATTTTCGAAGCAGATTTTGACACAAACATGCGCACGTTTGGGATATTTCAAAGCATAAATGATATTCTCGTCGGGGCCGACCGAAAAATCATTCCGATCCAAACTCTAAACGATCAGTCCTCTTTAGAAGGCATTCAGTGTGTCGAGCGGAGGATAATCTCGAAAATTTTGCAAGCCGGAGGTCGACCTGCGGCCAAAGGCAGCCAAGGCCATAAGATACTCGAGGTTGACCAAAGCGACGTCGACGATTGTGATGTGAAGGCCGCACGAACTTCTGCGGCCTCTCTTGCTGCGGCGGATGTAATTTTGTCTCACCAGGAAGACATGGGTCGGACTCTCGGCTACGCTAGCATCTTCGCCCTTTTGATCTATATCGGTGGCGCGGGGTTGACCAGCTTGGCGCAGTTGTTGATTGCCCGCCTCGTCGGTTCCACCAGCTATGGCATCTATTCCTATGTCCTGGCCTGGACCACCCTGCTTGGCTATCTTGCAATGCTTGGTTTCAATGTCTCCCTACTGCGCTTCGTGTCCGCCTACCGGGCAGAGGGGCGACTTGACCTGGCACACGGTGTCGTCAGGTTTGCTCTGCAAAGATCGCTGGCGGCGGCGACACTGTTCGGCATGATCGGCGCCGCTCTGATCTTTTTCTTTTCAGATCCTTCTCACAAGGAACTTGAAATCAGCCAACTCCTTGGCATGGCAGCCGTGCCTTTGTTCACCGCCTCGGCCTTGGGTGCAGCACTTGTTCGTGCCTTCGGCGGTGGTGTCTCAGCCCTTTTGCCAGAACGCATCGTACGCGACGGCCTGTTGGTGATGTTGCTGGGAGTCGCGGCCCTTTCCGGATCATGGACCCTCGACGCCCCCCTGGTGATGCAAGCGGTGCTGGCAAGTTCGGGCATCACAGTCGGACTGGTGTTCATCATGGCGACAAGGTTTCAGCCGCCTGGCTTGCGGCACACTCAACCCAGCGACGCGTCGCAAGAGTGGTGGGCGGCGGTTCCACCAATCATGCTCATGGCCGGGCTCGATGTTTTCATCGGTCGGGCAGGGGTTATGGTGCTGGGCTGGTCAGGTCATATTCGAGACGCAGGAATCTTCGCCTTGGGACTGAATGTCGCGTTGCTTGTGAGTCTTGCCCTCGTCGCCGTCGGCGTGATGTTTTCGCCAGCAGCGGCTGCCCTTCATACCCGAGGCGATCGGAAGGGCCTGCAGCAGTTATTTTCGCGAGCCGCCATACTTTCCTCTGTCGGCGCCATAGCGATGGCCCTCCCGCTGGTTGTGATTGTTAAACCTCTCATGAGCTGGTTCGGTGAGGATTTCAGCACAGGAGCACCCATCGCGCGGGTACTGATGCTCGGATATGTCTTTGTCGCGCTATGCGGACCCCAGCTGAATCTCTTGACCATGACCGGAAACGAATGGGCAGCAGCAGCAGCCATGATCGTTGGCGCAATCGCCGGCATCATAGGCTGTGCGGCAGGAATCGAGCTTTACGGTCCGCTGGGTGCTGCAGTGGGCCTGACGCTTGCATTGGCCGTTTGGAACCTGGCGATGGCGATCTATATCAGAAAACGACTGAAGATCATGCCTGCGCTGATTTTTGCGCTAACGTCGTTCAGAACAGGCGCAGGCGACAGCCGGCACCGGTATCGGTTCTTGCGCTGACCTGAGGTTGTCGGAGCTGGATTCCAAATTCGCTCCATTGGGCCGCGCCAACACTGGGCCGCTCCAAAATTGATTTTGCGGATATCAGATCACACTGACGGCGCCGCCCGACAGGTGCGCGGCCGACACCTCGGGCTCTCAGACCCGCATGAACGCTTGTGCTGGCTGCAGCATCCGTCCCATGAAAGTGTCGACCATTGCGCTCCGTCCTCGATCGCTGTCGCGGGGGGCGGAGCCGACAACATTGTGAAGGTCGCTGACGCCGGCGCGAGTGCCCAGAACGTCGCCGGGGCGGCAAAGGTACATCGCTGGCCAGCCGTCTCGATGATTTAAACAGCCAGCTTGATCTCTTCTGGCCGGTTACTGCCGATATTGCAGCCGCGATGCGGCGCGATGGTGCTCGGAAAACGGTATAGTCGGGCTCGACGAGGCGTAAACGAGGTGATCAATGCCGAAGTGCCGGCAGCCCTCAAGCACATTGAGAAACGCCACGATGTACGACTGCACATAGGCTGCGGCTCAGGGACGGAGTAACGCACGCCGGCCCTGAGCGGTGAGATGCACGGCTGAAAGTCTGACAACAGCAGCTGAAGGCGCCGAGTCCGCCAGATCCATTCGCAGCGGGGTGAACCCCGGCTCGGCACAGAGGCGTGCAAAACCCGCTTCGTTAGAGTTGGATCATAAAAGGGGTGTGATTGTCGACGCTCACGACCTCGATTCCGTCCGCCCAAGCCGCAAGGCCACGTGATAGCAATGAAGCCTGCGGCCCCGGTGACGAGGATCGAACCCGCCCGGGCTAGTTCGTCTGATCGCGATCAAACGGATTCCATCTTCAGCGCGCGGAAAGAGCAGACTGGTTGTGTGGATCATTGTCCAACCGGTGGTCCCCGCCTAGACGTTGTACGCCGGCGCATCGAAGCCAGCCGTGGTTGGGCAACCTATGTTGGAACAGCTCCAAATTCCGGCCGCCTGAATCCTGGTGGATGCTGACGCCCGGCGCCTGGGCATGATCCCGAGAAGCGCAAACCGGTTGTCAGGAAAGATCATGGTAAAATAATAAGTTAGGGCTCCATCCCGATTCTCTCGGGATGGAACATGCCCCTAGGCGGCGGCCCTTATGGCAACACCGAAATGCGCCCCAGAAGAGCCACCAGTTCCGCCTGACGTCTAGTTTCGGTCTTGGCGAATAGCGAGGCAAGCTGGGAGCGGATCGTGGTGCGGCTGAGGCGCCAACTGCGGGCGATCTCCAACGGCGCATCGCCCTGAGCTAAGCGCAGCGCAAGGTGCGTTTCCGCGCTCGTCAAGCCAAACATCCTTTGCAGTGTCTGAGGATTTGGCCCCGACCTGTTCTCACGATCGAGCAATGCCACAATGCTCGTTCCGTCAGGAGCGATAAGGCCGTTCTCTTTCAGTATCACCGGCCTGTCGCTTCTGCTGCGGATCACCACCCAAGACAGTGAACCCGGCAGGAAATGGGCCGGAACATTTGCGATCAGCCGCCTTAGGGCTATCGAAAGCTCACCGGCTGTATCAGCCGCTTCGCCCTGGCGCTCCAGTGTGGTTTGGGCAGCTGCGTTCCATTCGATTACTTTTCTTTCGCGGTTCAGTACGAGATATCCACAGCCGATGCGATCGAGCATGCCAGTGATGGATTCCAGGCTGCGCTTCTTTGGTTCGTCGCCCTCTGCGTCCGGCCGATCTGATGCTCGAGTTGAAGGATAAGCATACGAGGGCCGCGTCATCTGCGTGCCGGCGTTATACTTGGTCCCTATTGTAATGTATCGTTTGCCCGCAACGACATCGCTGTGTCTATCGATCAGAGTCATTTTTCAACCTCCCCAAGTTTCACAGCCCGAAAATAAGTTGTTCGGGATTTACAAGCAGTCTTGTATGCATAGGGCTCGCAAAAACGGGCCCTATTACGTTGAAACTCGATATATTCTGAGGAGTTCTGACCAAGTCATGCCTCCCCCCGTCGGTTAAAATGCGCGCTGTGATAGTGGTATGGCAATCCGGCAGTCGGACTAGGTTGTACGTTTTTTGCTCTAGTCTCGACGGCCTAGTCAAATGGTTGTAGTCTACGCCTATGAACTCGCAGTTGCGCAGGCCGGATTCGAACCCATCGGGCAGGCTGCTAACTCATGTGGCCTCCGCATTGGTACTGGCTGCTACACTGATATTTGAAACAAAAGCGTCAGCATATATTGGGGAAGGTTCGAGTTTTCTGGAATTTATTCCAGCTATTATAATTATTTCCTATCTTGAAGACCGTGGGCCTGCGCTTGCGGCGACAATCCTGATGGTGGCCGCCGGCCTGTGGGCACGAAGCACCCTGCATGGTCAGATCTCCGGCGAAGATTGGGCGCGCGCCATTCTGCTTGTGGTTTCGGGCGGGGTGATTGCCATGACGTTCCATCGGCTGCGGCAGGACTTGCGTGAGCTGCTGGAAGTAGCGGAAGCCAGACTCGCTGCCGTCGAAGCAACCGAAAACCGCTACCGTTGGGCTTTCGAACGCGCCGCCATGGGTTTCGCAAACACCAACGAGAGAGGTGAGCTTCTGCAATCCAACAGACGCCTCAGTGAGATGACTGGCTACGAGGAGGAGGAGCTTGCCCAATTGCGGCTCGAGACACTCGTTCATCCGGACGACCGTGATGCCTTGGTGCAGTTGCTGGCGGGCCTGGGTAACGACTCTGCTTCGTTCGCTTCGGAGGTGCGTCTGTTAAAAAAGAACGGTTCGGCATTCTGGGCGCGGCTAACCCTGTCTTCATCCGTGCCCGACGGGGTTCTCTCAGAGAGCATCTTCGTGGTGGTCGACGATATCTCGGAACGACGAGCCGTACACGAAGCGCTTCGGGCTCAGAAGGAGTGGCTGGATCTCGCTTTGTCTGCCGGACGCCTGGCCACGTGGCGGATCGACCTTAAAGACGGGATCGTCACCGGCTCCGGCACGTTCTGGGACATTCTCGGCCTGCCCCCGGCCGCTAGCCGCCGTTTGGACGAACTGTCAGCCGTCATTCATCCGGCGGACTGGCCAAAGCTGGTAGCATCGAGAAAGCTCGCATCAGTCACGAATTACGACGTCGAGATTCGCGTCCGACGACCGGACGGACATATCCGCTGGGTTGCCCTGCGCGGAAGGGAAGAGAAATACGATGATCGTCTACAGCGGCTCGGCGTGGCTGCCGACCTGACCGAGCGACGACAAACCACGCTGCTACGCGCCGCGGCAAAGAAGCGGGAGCGCATTATGCTCGAACAACGCCACAGGTTCAGCAACCTATTCCCTGTGATCACGGCGCTGGTGAACATGGTCGATGTTCCCGAGAACAATGTCGCCAGGTACAAGGAGACGCTCGTCGACCGAATTCGTGCGCTCGAAGCAACGCATCTGCTGCTTTCACGCAACGGCAATGCGTCGGGGATGCTCCACGATCTCGTTGTCCAGGAGTTGCAGCCGTATATGGGAACACGCGACATATCGGTCAGCGGTCCTTCCGTTGTGATTTCAGGCGGCGCCGCCGAAAGCTTCGCGATGATTGTTCACGAGCTTGCGACCAATTCCTTGAAACATGGAGCGCTTGGCGATTCAAAAGGCCGGATCGAGGTAAATTGGACGTTCGCGTCTGAAGACGCAAGTAGTGACATCGTGTTCGAGTGGGTGGAATCGGGGCGACGGCGGACTTCAAAAGTTGTCCGTCATGGTTTCGGTTCCATGATACTCGGAGTGGATGGGGCGCCGCTTGTCGGTTACTCGCCCAAGTTGGAAATGTCGGATCACGGGCTGCGATATTCGCTGCGGCTGTCGCGCAAGGAAATCGGCCCATAACGCATTGGCGCAAAAAATCGGCCTCGTTTCTAGAAGCCATAATGCGTAGATTCAAGTTTTAGAGCGTCCCTTGCGCGCCCAACAGGACGCGGCGCTCTAATTGATATCCCTGGTTAGCCAAGTCTTCAGCATAACGGCAGCTTCTGTCCGATTCCGTACCCCAAGCTCACGCAGAACCGCAGCGGCATGAATTTTCGTCGTCGCTTCGGCGATTTCCAGATCGCGCGCAATTTCCTTATTCGAATACCCTTCCGCCATCAGCTTGAGGACCTCCTTTTGCCTCGAGGTCAGCCTGCCAAGATTGCCAGTGGTGGTACGTCGATGTGGGATATGCTCGGACGGAGTAGGTACGTGAGTTGCTTGTGCGGCTCCGGGGCGCGACAGAAGTGCAGGAACGTAGATGCGGCCCGAAAGGATTTCGTTGACGGCCATGACCACCTCCTCGTCTCTTTGCGACTTTACGATATAGCCGTGAAGGCCGATCGACAGAGCCGTGAGTATCTCCGAGCGGGAATCATTCCCGGAAACGATCGCAAAGCGTGTATCCGGATAAGCCGACAGTATGCCGCTGAGCACTTCCTGATTGAACAATCCCGGCATGTTCAGGTCCAGGATCGCAAGATCAACTGACGCCTGTTCCGCAAGCAGACTGAGTACGGCATCGAAACACGACGCCTCAAATATTTCCACACCTGGAATGCCTGCGGTCAGTGCCAATCGCAAGCCACGACGATACAAGCCGTGATCGTCGGCGATGACGATTCGATACATTGAACTACCCCAACGAATCCTGGAATGATTGAACGGCGATGGCCTTAAAGTCGTGGCCGACCACTCGTCGATTCATCCAGTCAACACCTGCGATGCCCCAACACCGCAAGCGTCAGATTGCTAATATAATCCTAAATAACGGGAAACGCTCCTCTTATTTTTGAATTTCGCGAACGGAGCCGGCTGACCTGTCGAACATTCGTTCTCAGCCTCCAAGACCCGTGTCCCAACAGCTCGCTTCGATGCCGATACCGCGCAATCGCCGGGTTGTCCTGGGTCGTTCCGGCGATTGGTGGATACTAGGCTCATTGTAAGCACTCATTCGGGTTTTGTCGGTCTTGTGGCCCCAAGCTGATCGGCCAAGAACTGATCGCTGAACCGCGCTCCGAGCCTGCCTCTGCGAGAGGCGCCAGCCTTCGTCGATCGGCACGGTTATTGAATACCAGAATGTCTGAATCGCTACCATTCGAATGCACGACGACATCCCCCCCAACGGCCACATACCATCTAGCTACAATGTCCGGATCAGGGCCGGCGGGAAACCTCACCGGTCCTTTAAGAGAACAAGAACGGGCTTTCCGGATGCTGTGGCGTAACGATGGCGTTCAGGTCGAGTGAACATGGGAGGACCAGATGAAAGCAGTGATTCAATGTGGTGGAATGGGGACACGCCTTCGCCCCTTCACGTCGGTCTTGCCGAAACCGCTCATGCCGATCGGTGCTCGACCGGTTCTTGAGATGCTTCTGAAATGGCTGCGACGCAATGGCATCCAAGAGGTCTACATCACAACCGGGTATCTCGGCCACTTGATCCGCACCGTATGCGGAGATGGCTCGCAGTGGAACCTGAAAATTCGATACACGCAAGAAATGGAGCCGCTCGGCACCATCGGACCGCTCTCATTGATCAGAGATGAGCTGACAGAACCATTCATAGTCCTCAACGGCGATGTCCTTACCGATCTAAGCCTCAGTCGATTTGTGGCAGCGCACCGCAGGCACACCGATCCGGTGACAATCGCGACAGCTTGCCGCCTGATCAAAATGGACTTCGGCGTCATAGACGAAGTCGACAACACCGTGCAGATCTTTCGCGAGAAGCCGACGCTCTCGCACCTGGTCAGCATGGGAATCTACTGCATGAATCCAGACGTTCTGCAGTTTATTCCATCTGGCATTCCCTTCGGGTTTGACGATCTGATGCTGCAGATGATGCAGAACGGTACAACTGTCCACGTGTACAAGCATGATGGCCTCTGGCTCGATATTGGGCGCGTCGACGATTTCCAGAATGCACAAGCCATTTCCTGGGAAGACCAGTCGGCCTCGATCGAGGTCACTGCCACGGCCGCATGACGACATCGCCAAGCCGATCCCACAGTCCAACAGTCTAGGAGGTTATGATGCTCTTGGTCAGTGCCCCAATTTTGGGTGTGCCGGAGAAGGCAGCTTTGTCCAAGGTCATCGATAGCGGCTGGTTGACCATGGGAGAGCAGGTGAAAGCCTTTGAAGAGGCTTTTGCCCACATGCATGGTGCAGAGGATTGCGTCGCGGTCAATTCTTGTACTGCAGCGCTTCATCTCATTCTACATGCACTCGGTATCGGACCAGGCGACGAAGTGCTGGTCCCGTCAATGACCTTCGTGGCGACCGCAAACGCGGTTCTCTACGTCGGTGCCACTCCGGTCTTTGTCGATATCGAGTCGGCCGACGTGCCGCTGATGTCGATCGTGGAAGCTGAAGCGCGATGCACTGCGCGCACCAAGGCGGTCATTCTCGTGCATTTTGCCGGCTATCTCGCCAATCGGGAAGAATGGCAGAAGTTCGCTCGTGCCCGAGGGCTGCAGATCATCGAGGATGCCGCGCATGCGCCCGGCCTGAAGGAGGTAGGTACATTTGGTGCCGCGGCCGCCTTCAGCTTCTATGGCAACAAGAATATGACCACGGCGGAAGGTGGGGCCGTGATTGCCCGAGATCCCAAGCTGCTTGAGACAATCCGCCAGGCCCGTGGGCACGGCATGACCACGGGGACACATCAGAGGCTGAACAGTCGCACGCCGCAATACGATGTCACCATGCTCGGATTCAACTATCGCATGGATGAATTGCGCGCTGCAATCGGACTGGTCCAGCTGCAGAATTTGCAGGAGTGGAACGAGATCAGGCGTATTCTGGTCATGCTGTATCGACGTCTGATCGCAAAACATTGTCCGGCCGTGACAGTTCCGTTCCACGAGCCGCGGACGTCCGCCTATCATATCATGCCCATCCTTTTGCCGCGTTACGCTGACAGGCAAGACGTCATCGATGAATTGCGCAGGCAAGGAATACAAACCACCATCCACTATCCGCCGGTGCACCAGATGACGCTTTATCGCGAGCTTTTCCCCGGCACATATTTGCCGCGGACAGAGGACTTTGCCCAGCGTGAGCTCACTGTGCCACTGCATCCCCAGATCACCGCGCCTGTCGTCGAATCAGTGGCGGCCGCTCTTGCCGCTGCAGTCCACAGTTGCGCCCAAGCAGGAACAGCAGCATGAATGCCTTGGATTTATCCATCCATCGATCTGTTGTCTCAAGCGCCGCCCATGGGTTTGCGAGACGAGCAATTGATCTCGTAATCGCTACAGCAGCCGCCATAGTCTTCGCTCCGCTGATGCTGGTGATCGCCCTGGCGCTCTTACTGGAAGGAGGCCGGCCCATCTTCTTTACGCAGACCCGCGTGGGTGCCGGTGGGCGGCCGTTCCGCATGTATAAGTTTCGCAAATTCGCGGTGCGATGCGATCCCGGCGGCTTGGCGCTGACCATGGCCGGCGACAGCCGCATGACGAGAATAGGTCGGTTCCTCGCCCTCACCAAGTTCGACGAGCTCCCGCAATTGTGGAATGTCTTCAGAGGCGAGATGGCAATTGTCGGGCCGCGGCCGGAGAGCCTTGTCTTTGCCGATTGTTTCCGCGGTGGCTTTGAGGCCGTTCTACAATACAAGCCGGGCTTGTTGGGTCCGGCCCAGGTTCTCTTCCGGCATGAGGCCAAATTCTATCCGCGATCCGCGGATCCGGTACTGTTCTACCGCGAGGTTCTGTTTCCTGCCAAGGCCAGGATCGACCTCTCCTACTATCCGCAGCGGACGATCGCCGCTGACATCATCTGGATGATGCGCGGCTTTCTGGCGGTTCTCGGCTTGGTCTCGCGGCCGCCGGTCGGCCTGGTCTCGCCGCCACCAATCGGCATGTGAGAAATGCTTGGCATGGCCAGGCTCTGGTGAACTCGCAAGTCAGCGCTTCACGTCATAGGGGGAGGAACGCTTAGTCATGAACTACAGGGGTAGGAAAGTTCTGGTTACGGGTGCCGATGGGTTCATCGGGTCGCATCTCACCGAAGCGCTCGTCCGTAGTGGGGCGGATGTCACGGCGCTCGCCCTCTACAATTCCTTCGACAGTCATGGTTGGCTGGATGATTTGCCGGACACCATTCGAAACCAGTTGAACCTCGTCCGCGGCGACGTTCGCGACAGCGCGTTCCTGAGCCGGATCATGCGTGGCCAGGCCGTTGTGTTTCATCTCGCCGCACTCATTGCGATTCCATACTCATACGCGGCCGCTCAATCCTATGTGGAGACCAACATCCTGGGCACAGTGAATGTCCTCGAAGCGGCGCGACAATGGGAGACAGAGCGTGTGGTGCACACCTCGACCAGCGAGGTCTATGGCACTGCACAGACCATGCCTATCCGCGAATCCCATCCGCTGCAGGGCCAGTCACCCTATTCGGCATCCAAGATCGGCGCGGACATGATGGCAGAGTCCTACGCCAGGTCGTTCGACGTCCCCGTCGTGATTATGCGACCGTTCAATACCTACGGCCCACGTCAGAGTGAGCGGGCCATCGTGCCGACCATCATTAGGCAGGCTCTCGACAAAAACTGCCCGGCGATCATGGTCGGGGACACAAGTCCGGTCCGCGACCTTACTTTTGTGGAAGACACTGCGGCGGCGTTCCTGACCGCAGGTTCGGCCGAGCTCGAATTCGGCCATGCCTACAATGCCGGAAGCCAGCGCGCTGTGACGGTCTCGGACGTATTGGATCTGGTGCTCGAGTTGAGCGGCTCCAAAAAACCGGTTCACCGCGACGAACGCCGTCTGCGGCCGCAGAATTCCGAAGTCCGTGCCTTGCTGGCCGATTCTTCGCAACTCGAGACGAAGACCGGATGGCGGGCGCAGACCAGCCTGCGGGAAGGATTGGAGCGAACCATCGGATGGTGGCAGGCGCGCCTCAGCGAAGGCCGCGTACGCCGCGAAATGGGTTATATGACATGACCTTCTACCAGCGTGCATCGGCTCTGCTGTTGATTGCCGTTGCCATGTCGTTGGGTCTGCCCGCGGCAGGAAGCCGGGAAAGCAGCGAGCAGACACAATTTGTCGCGCCGGTGATGATGGATCTGCCCGACTATCTGCGCCCAGTGACGGATCCGGCGTTTGGAACAATCTTTATGCGCATTACCAAGCCGGGAGTGCTTGGCAATGGGGTCGCATGCGGGAACAAATATTGCAGCCACCGTTATTCGAGTGCCCAAGCCTGGAATTCAGACCAGAGCCTTCTCGTCATTACCAACGGCTGTAGCGGCGGCATGTGCTTTTTCGACGGGCACACATATGCTCCGCTGTTCCGCCGCGCTCGATCGACTGAATGCGAATGGCACCCTCAAAACGCCGATCTGATGATCTGCGTTCAGGGTCGGCAAGTGTCAACCTGGGCGCCACGGACCAATCGCGAAGATGTCCTGTTTGTTTCGACTGAGTATCACGATTTCCATTTCGGGCCGGGCAAGGGCAATCCAAGCCGTGACGGTGACCGCATAGCCGTGCGTGCAGTGCGTAAGAATGGGGATGCGGTGGTCTTTGCTTACGATCTCAAGCAACGGCGGAAATTCCCGGACATCGATCTTGAGCATATTGGCGGAACCAACGGCACCTGCTCGATTTCTCCGCTCGGAACCAACATTCTATGCCTTCAGGAGATAACAAGCGGCATCGAACAGGGCTTCATTTTTAGTGTCGAGGGCACTTTGCTCCAGAGGTGGATGGAACATCACCGGCCCGGGCATGGCGATATGACAGTCGATGACGACGGCAGCGAAGTCTATGTCGGTATCAGCAAGTCCGATCCGGACAAGTATCAGGTGATCAAGCGAAGGCTGTCCGACGGCAAGGTCACCCCACTTATGAAATACGGCGAAGCCATGCATGCATCCCTGCGTGCGCTGGATAGGCCTGGTTGGGTGTTCCTGACCTATGGCGGCGATCCGGATGAGATATCGGCTCACCCGGACTGGGCGCCATATGCACAGGAAGTGATCGCGCTGCGCATCGATGGCAGCGGGGACGTCCGACGCATCGCACAAACGAGAAGCACTCAGTTAGACTATCGAAGCGAGAGTCATGCCTCACCATCCCCTGACGGCTCGCAGGTAATCTGGTCGAGCAACTGGGGCGTGCCCGGCGGGCCAGTCTACGACTTCGTCTCCCGTGTCGATTGGCCGGAAGAGTCGACGTTGAACCGGAAGGAGATTGTCACCAATGGTCTTCACTAATCGTATCCTTCTTGCCGCGCTTGGTATGCTGGCTGTCGTGGGTATGGCCGCCGCAGCGGAGACGCGGGTCGCGTATCGAATTTCCGCCGGCGATACCGTCGAGATAGGAATTGCCTCCATCCCGGAACGAACGCAACGTGTCATGGTTCAAATGGACGGCACGATCGCGCTTCCCGAAGTCGGCATGGTTTCGGTCGGCGGCCTCACTCCGGCCGAATTGCAGACACGCATGGAGACGATCTTGACTACCAAGATATTTCACCAGCGTTTGCCCGATGGGCGGGAGCAAATGATCGTCGTCAAGCCGAGCGACGTCACCGCCGTGATCGCAGAGTATCGCCCGATCTACGTGACCGGCGACGTGCTCACTCCCGGACAGCAGGCTTACCGACCGCTCATGACCGTACGGCAGGCGATCGCCGTGTCTGGCGGTTTCAGCCTTCTGCGGGCAAGGGCAAACCAGGTTGGCCCAGATCCGGTGGATCTGCGGCGCGACTATGAATCGGCCTGGGGGGAGTACACCAGAGACTATTTTCATAGCGCCCGCCTGCGCGCCGAACTTCAGAACCAGGCGAATTTCGACATGAAGCCACCACAAGGGTCACCCTTGTCGGCCGCTTTCGTGTCGGCAATCGCCCAGGCTGAAGCAGAAGGGCTCAAGATTTCCCTGGACAACTTCCAGCAGGAGCAAAGCTACCTTGAACAAAGTGCCAAGGCTGCTTCGGCACAGATCGAGGTCCTGCTCAAGCGCGAGAAGGCCGAAGCCGAGGCAGTGAAAGCGGACGAGGACGACCTGGCACGAATAACGAAAGTGCATAAAGCAGGCAATCTGACCAACGACAGACTCGCCGATGTCCGGCGCGGTGTGATTCTCTCTTCCAGCCGGGCGCTCGAAACGTCGGTTGAGCTCATGAGAACACGACGCCAGCAGGATGATTTTCTCAGGCAACGCGAGCGCAATGACAACCTGAGAAGGATGGCTCTATTGACTGAGCTGAAGGACACCAACGTGCGTCTTGCCGACATCACCGCAAGACTTCGCGCCGCCAGCCAGAAGTTGCAGCCTACCGGGGCGTCCGCCCAGCCACTGCCAGTTGCCGGCGAAACCATCCAGGCTCAGGTCACGATCATTCGCAAGATGGGTGAGGAATGGCGCAAACAGCCGGCCGGAGAAGACACCGAGGTATCACCGGGTGACACGATAGAGGTAAGGTTCAGCAACGGTCTCGAGACCGCCGCGGTCCGATAGACTGCTGTACCTTGCTCTGTCGCGATTGCCG
>NZ_RZSW01000003.1:0-44894 GCF_003997375.1 Mesorhizobium sp. M5C.F.Ca.IN.020.29.1.1
GCTCATACTGGGGAAGTGCAGGACGGCGATTTACGGCTTCGGCGGCGGTGGGGTTGCTATCACCAATAAGTCGCCTCCCAAAGCCAACGCCAGACAGTCAGAATCTCTGTGCACTTCCACTTAGCAGAAGGCGGCAGGGGCTATCTGTCCGGCTCCGCGAGGCCTGCTCACGTCGCTTTGCCGACGGCAGCGTCCATTCCCATCTCCTCGGAAATGTCGTCGAACGAAGCGTAGTTCATGTTGTAGAGACGGGCGTAGAGGCCTTTTTTTGCCATCAGCTGTTCGTGGTTGCCGCTTTCGACGATCTCGCCGTTCTGCAGCACGACGATTCGGTCGGCGCCGCGGATGGTGGCCAGGCGATGGGCAATAACCAGCCCTGTCCGGCCTTCCAGCAGTTTTATCAGCGCCTTCTGGATCAGCATCTCCGTATAGGAATCGATGCTGGCCGTGGCTTCGTCGAGCACAAGGATCTTGGCGTCGGCGACCAGCGCCCGCGCGAAACTGATCAGCTGGCGCTGGCCGAGCGAGAGATTGCCGCCACGCTGCTCGAGTTCGGTGTCGTAGCCATCGGGCAAGTTCTCGATGAAGTCGTGCGCGCCGACGGCCAGTGCGGCGCGGACCACCTCCTCGCGGCTGGCGCCGGTCTTATGATAGCGGATGTTGCGAAAACGAGAGCGGGTGATGCAGGGCTTCCGGTCGCCAGGAAGCCTGCAGCGTTTCGTCTCGATCTTCTCGGCTCTGCGCAACCTCTTCGTTCCACCTCGCTCAAAACGCTCCGCTCTCGCCACACATATTCACCGCCTGCAGGCCATGGCGGAATGGAAAGCCGTAACCGTGGTCAGCTGACAACAGCGCCGCAGCTCTCAGCGCGTTCATGGCCAGACAACGTGACATCGCCGCCGAGAGGATCGATGACCCTGCAGTGTCGATACCGGATCAATACTCCCCAGAAGTGCCGTTTGAATCTTCCCCAGTTTAGCGCCGCCGCCGGTCTCCCGGGGCGCGCTCCGGGAGACCGGCGGCGCGTCATCGCCGATATTTCTTCCGATGGTCGGGAGAGAGGTTTCGGTGGTCAAGATCGGGGAGATTGTGATGATATTGGATTTGCATCGGCAGGGCCTGTCGGTGTCGGCAATCGCCAGACAAAGCGGCATCGACCGCAAGACGGTGCGCAAGTACATCGAACGGGGTTTGGAGGCGCCCGTCTACGGGCCTCGCCAGCCGCGCGAGACGGTGATCGATCCCTTCACGGCCTATCTGCGCGAACGGGTGACGCGATATCCCGGCCTCACAAGCAAGCGGCTTTTCCGGGAGTTGAAGGAGCTCGGCTATGGCGGCGGCTATACGGCCGTCACCGACTTCCTGCGCGACGTCCGCCGGCCGCGGCGCAACGCGGCTACGAGGTCCGCTTCGAGACCCCGCCCGGCGAGCAGGCGCAGGTCGACTTCGCCCGCTTTCACGTCGTCTTCACCGACGAGCCAACGACGCCGAGGATCGTGTGGTTGTTTTCCCTCGTGCTCGGCTTCAGCCGCCTCATCTGGGCGCGCTTCGTCGTCCATCAGGATCTTCCGACGGTTTTGCGCTGCCATGCGAGCGCCTTCGAGGCGCTGGGCGGCGTTCCCCGCGAGGTGCTCTATCATCGGATGAAGACCGCCGTCATCGGCGAAGGCGAGGCTGGCGGGATCGTCTACAATCGCGCACTCGTCGACCTCGCCCGCCACTACGGCTTTCATCCGAAGGCCTGTCAGCCCCATCGCGCCAAGACGAAGGGCAAGGTCGAGCGGCCGTTTCGCTATATCCGCGAGGACTTCTTCCTGGCCCGCTCCTTCCGCAATCTCGACGACCTGAACGCGCAGCTGCGCCATTGGCTCGACACGGTGGCGAACCCGCGGGTTCACGCCACCACCAGACGTGTCGTCAACGAAGCCTTCGCCGAAGATCGGGCGGCGCTGCGGCCGCTGCCCCTGGCGCCGTTCCGATCGGTCCTGAAGCTTGAACGGCGCATCAGCAGGGAGGGGATGGTCAGCGTCGGCGGCAATTTCTACAGCGTGCCCGATGCTACAAGGCGGCGGGTCGTGGAGGTGCACACGCTCGCCGACGAGATCCGCATCTTGGAGAACCGCGTGCTGATTGCCACCCATCCCGTTCTCGATGGCCGTCATCAGCGCCACGTCCTGGCCGGTCATCGCGTTGCTCAAGCTCGCCCGCGTCGGCAAAGATCGGAATCCGGGGAGATCATCCTTCACGGCTCCGGCGACAGGGTCGTCCAGCGACCGCTGGCCTTCTACGACGCCGTTGCCAGAGCGATGGCCCGGGAGCAGCGGCCATGACCGGCGCGCTCGACACCACGCCGTCGACGATCGACCGCATCCGCCATGACCTGGTCGGTCTGAAGATGCCGCGCGCGCTGGAAGCGCTCGACCATGTCGTACGCCGTCTCGAGAAGGGCGAGATCGCCGCGCTCGAAACCATCGACATCCTGCTTTCGGAAGAACTGACCCTGCGCGAGAACAGCCGCATCAAGACGGCGTTGCGCATGGGGCGCCTGGCCACCATCAAGACGCTCGCCGGATTCGACTTCTCCTTCCAGCCCTCGCTCGACCGCGACCGGATCTTCACGCTCGCCCAGCTCGGGTTCGTCGCCGTTGCGAAGTCGTTCACTTCCTCGGACCGCCCGGCACCGGGAAGAGCCATCTCGCCATCGCGCTGGCCGTTGAGGCCGTGAAGGCGGGAAAGAGCGTCTACTTCTGCACGCTGGCCGAACTCATCGCCGCACTGGCACGGGCCGAGCGCGAAGGCCGCCTGCAGGAGCGCATACGCTTCTTCTGCCGGCCCGCCCTCCTGGTCGTCGACGAGATCGGCTACCTCCCCGTCGTCCCCGGCGGCGGCAACCTGTTCTTCCAGCTCGTCAACGCCCGCTACGAAAGAGGCGCCATGATCCTCACCTCGAACCGCGGCTTTGCCGAATGGGGCGAGGTCTTCGGCGATCCCGTCGTCGCCACCGCGCTGCTCGACCGGCTGCTGCACCATGCCGTCGTCGTCCAGATCGAAGGCTCGAGCTACCGGCTCAGGCAGCACGCCGAACTCATGCCGGAACACCTGCGATCCAAAGCCGCCATCACGCCGCCGGCGATCAACCCGGCGCCGCGGCCGCGCGGAAGACCACCGAAAAATCCGCAACTCTCCGCGACGAGCTGAGCGGCCGAACTGGGGAAGTTTACTTCGGCACTTTTGGGGAAAATTCACGCGGCATTGACATGCAGATCGCGTCCGGGCCTTTCGAGCCCTCACGGGAGGCGAGTCGCCGCTTGCGGCCGAGCTAAGACCGCGTCTGAATGTCATTGCGAACGGTTTTGCCGAGCCGGAGGATCGGGCTCGGCCCCTGGCAGCGCTGTTGCCCACTCGGCAATAATCAATGTGAGGCAATGCGCGTCAGCGCCAAACGCGGTCCATTCAAGAGATCGTTCAAGTGGCCCGTTATTTGCTGGGTGATCTCGGATGAAGACCATCCGGCACATCCGGCTTGCGCCGGTCACAAACCAAAGGTGAGAGAAATCATGAGGGATTTTGACGTGCGAGGTAAGGCGCCCATGCCTATCGCCTTGGAAGCTGACATCACAAACGATTCTCCAGCCGAGCCGGTTCTTGAAGTTGAAGGACCGGGCCAATCATCCACTTCTGTGGTGGAGCAGACGCACTTTGAGCCGCAAGCGGCGAGCGGCGCTTCCTCCTCTCGTCGCAGGCAGCACACCAGCAGTCTCCTTTCTCTCCCACAGAACGCGCTCAGTAACATTGCCGACAGGCTCAGGCCAGTGGATGTGCTGAGCTTGGCGTCGTCGAGCCGTGAGCTGCAGACTGCCGTCCAGCAAACTCCGCTCGCTGAAATAAGGCGCCGGACGGCTAGGCGGGTTCAGGCCATCTGGAACGGATTGATCAGATATGACGTCGATAATCCCTTTGCCGCGCTGATGTATCCCGGCGTGACCGAGTCACTCGCGCCGAATTTCGATTGCCTCACCAGGGCGCAGCAGGGGCGTCTCGTCGCGTTCATCGAGGGGCAGCTTGGCCCGGAACGGAACTCGGTACTGAACGACATCGGAGCGAACTTGGCAGGATTAATGCCCGAGCTCCAGGAGCGCCTAGTCGCGCTGGTCGAGGGGTTACAAGACCCCGAGCATCGCGGCTTGGCCTTGCAGGCCCTCGGAGGTGGCGCACCAGCAGTTGCAGCTGAGCTACAGGAGCGTCTCGTCACGGTCGCCGAGGGACTCGACGGGTACGATCGCTCTTTGGGCGTATGGGGCCTCGGACTCGGCGTGGGACGGCTCTCGCCCGAGTTTCAGGAGCGTCTCGTTGCCCTCGCCGAGGGACTTCATGAAGCTGAGGATCGCGTCTACGCCCTGCGGGGCATCACACTAGCAGGACTTCGCCCCGACCTGCAGCAGCGCCTGTTCGTCCTCGCCAACAGCATCAACGAAGCCGAGCAGCGCGTTTGGGGACTTGCGGCATTCGCACAGGAAGTGGCGTCGCTTGCGCCCGCCCTTCAGCAGGAACTTGTCCGCCTCGCGGAGGGCCTCGGAGAACAAGATCGCGCTTCGGTCCTCAGGGGTTTCGGAGCGGGCGTGGCGTCGCTTGCGCCCGCCCTTCAGCAGGAAGTTGTCCGCCTCGCGGAGCGCCTCGGAGAGCAAAATCGCGCTTCGGTCCTGAGGGATTTCGGAGCGGGCGTGGCAGGGCTTGAGCCGAACCTCCAGAAGCGTCTTGTGGCCATTGCCGAACGGCTGGCATCGGCTGCAGACCGCGCCTCGGCTTTGGAGGGCCTCGGAACCGGCATGGCTAGGCTTGCGCTTGAGGTCCAGGAGCGTCTCGTCGCGCTCGTCGAGCGGCTCGACCAGACCGAACGCGCTGCGGCTCTGCAGGCCCTCGGGGCGGATCTGGGACGGCTTGCCTCCGAGCTCCAGGAGCGTCTCCTCTCAGTTGCCGAGGGAATCCATCACCGTGCAGATCGCCTCCGGGCCTATCGAGCCCTCACGGGAGGCGTGTCGCCGCTTGCGGCCGAGCTAACACCGCGCCTGACTGCTTTTGCGAACAGTCTTGCCGACCCGGAGTATTGGGCTTGCGTCCTGGCAGCGATGCTGCCCACTCGGGAACAATCAAAGTGAGGCAATGCGCGTCAGCGCCAAACGGATCCTATCAACAAGTGGCCCGTCATTTGCTGGGTGATCTCGGACGAATACCATTCGGCACATCCGGCTTTCGCCTGTCACAAACCAAGTGAGGGAACTCATGAGGGATTTTGACGTGCGAGGTAAGGCGAGACCCGTGCCGGCCGACAGGGACGTATCGCCGACCATCTCACTCGGCTCGACTTCGTCGTGTTGGATGAACTCGGCTATCTTCCCTTCGCCCAGGCCGGCGGGCAGTTGCTCTTCCATCTCGTCTCCAAGCTCTACGAGCGCACCAGCGTCATCATCACCACCAATCTCGCCTTCGGCGAATGGCCGAGCGTCTTCGGTGATGCCAAGATGACCACCGCGCTGCTCGATCGCCTTACGCATCATTGCGAGATCGTCGAGACCGGAAACGACTCCTGGCGCTTCAAGAGCCGCTCTCAAAGCTAAAGCCAATCAGCCGCGCCCGATCAGGCTGTGCAACCCCGACCAGCTCCGCCTGATCGGGCGCTCATCGGCGTGCCCTTCACCGCCCCAAAACCGGGGTCCCTTTTGCGCGAAAATGCGGGGTCCCGATTCCACGGTCATTGACAAGCATCGGCCGCACACGGCGCTTGATGCGCCGGTGGTCCTGCTCGATCCTGTTGTTCAAGTATCGACTTTTCCTGACCGTGATCGGTTTCAGCCAGCGCCGGGAACGATCCTGCAATCGATTTGCCGTGTCGCAGGAAGTGATGGCTTCGTGATTGGTCTGGCTGCCGTTGATGACGATGCGATCGGGCCGGCCATGGCGCTCCAGGGCTTTCCTGAAGAAGCGCTTGGCCGCCAGCAGGTCGCGATGCTCGCTGAACCAGAATTCGACCGTGTCGCCGACGCTGTCGATGGCGCGGTAGAGATACATCCACTCACAGCGAACCTTGATGTAGGTTTCGTCGACACGCCATTTGCCGGTGACGGCACGCTTGCGGCGGTTGAAGCGCTCCAGCAACCGCGGCGCGAAATGAATGACCCAGCGATGGATCGTCGAACGATCGACGCCGATGCCGCGTTCGGCCATCATTTCTTTCAAGTCGCGCAGGCTCAGATCGTAGGCCAGATACCAGCGCACGCATAACAAGATGACGGACTGGTCGAACTGACGGCCTTTGAACATCTCGAACCTCGCGAAAATTGATGCAGGGTTCTCCCACGCGACCAGTTACCAAAACTTTGCAACACAACCTGGCCGCTGCCATCCAACTGGGGCAGCAGCGACGTCACGGTCCGATCGTTGCGGTAGCGCGCCAGCAGATTGTAGACTTGGCGGGTCGAGAGGCGCAGCTCGGCCGCGGCCCGGTTGATTGCCGCGCGTCTTGGCCCCGAACCGTCGAGAATCCTGTCGAGCTCGCGAGCGAGTCGACGTGCCGCCGACCATGCTTCGTCGGAATGCGACGTGCCGGGTGCGGCTTTGCGGTTGTGCAATCGGTGTGGCAAATCGAGCAGTCAGTGAAATCGTTAGCGAAAAAATCGAGGGCTGTCGTAGCGCCTAAACCTAAACAATACCTGACTTTTCCCTGTTTGAAATCGGGAAGTAAAAGCGACAGCCACCGAGGTTTTGGCCCGCCTTGACGAGCGGCTGGCTCGTTCCCCCGTCCGCGACGGTTTTGTCGAGCGCCAGCACTTCGCCGACGCTGCCGGCGCGCTCTGGCTCGAAGGCGAGCTCGTCCACCTCGAGGACCTTGTCCTGCACGACGCCCACATGGACATTCGCACCCTGACCCACGAACTCACCCGCGCGCACGCCGTGCTGCGTACCCGTCGGCGCATTTTTGTGCAGAAGCCGGACTGGGCGCTCAGTCGCGACGGTTTTGGCTCTGACCGGTCGGGACGGCGCTACGCCTGCGGCGGGACAAAAAAGCCGGGAAGGGGAGGGGGCCAGCCCCATTGAGGCTGATGGTCGGGATGACGCTGACGACGATCTTCTGGCCGAAGAATTTGCCGAGATCGATGCTGTCCTGGCACGCTCGTCAAAGATTCTCAGCGGCGCCGACGTGCATGGTCGAAAGCATGAAACGTCACGACGTGACCAAAACGGCCTGATCTACGATCTCGACTGGAATGAAGAAGAACGGCTGGCCGAATGGCGGGATGTGATGGCCAAGACCCGCGATCTGCCGGTCGTCCTGCGCGCCGCGGTCCTGCTCGAAGCCTGGTCGGACATCGAGGTGCTGCAGCATGCCACGTGGCTCGGGGCCGCTGTTCGTCGCCGCGCTGCTGCGGCAGGAGGGTCTTACCCCCAACCATCTCGTCAGCCTGCAGCTCGGCGCCAAGAACATTCCACGAGAGCGGCGGCGGGCGCGCAATCGCTCGGATCGGTTGTTGGCTTTTGTCGATGCCATCCACGAGGCAGCGCTCGCCGGGTTGAAAGAGCATGACCGGCTGGTGATGGCGAAAAGCCAGATGGAACGGCGGCTGCGGGAGCGGCGCGTCAGTTCCAAACTTTCCGACCTGATCGAGCTGGTGCTGTCGCGGCCACTTGTCTCGACTGGCATGGTTCAGAAGGGGCTAAAAGTGACAAAACAGGGGGCGCTGAATCTGGTCGGTGAGCTTGGGCTGCGCGAGATGACGGGCAGGGGAAGGTTTCGGGCGTGGGGAATTGTGTGAGCCTCAGTCGGTCACGATAACAATTCCACCGCCTCTACGAAATTATCGAACTTGACGAACTTACGATCTGTAACCATATTGGTGACAGCAGGAGGTTGTCATCATGGCCGCTCCAAAACGCAGCAATCATAGCGGGACCGCATCCCATGCGGGAGTCGCCCTGAGTTTTACCACGAAGTTGCCGGCACAGGCCGATTTCAAAAAGGTGTTGCTCGAACGCTATCAGGAGGCGATCGCACGCAGCCGCAAGATCGGCCATCGCGTATCGTTCCGGGTAGAGGTCGATCCGGCCGCCGGCGCGCAGACGATCACGCCGGTCGAGGAACAGCCGAGCGCTTCAGATGAGATGTTTCCCGTCGAGGATACGGGCAAGGCCGACGCTGAGCTTGAAGCGGCGCTCGCCAAGGCGCGCGAACGCGGTCGCAAGCGTGTTGCCGAAATTGTGGCCGCCGAAGACATGCTAAGTGCCGAAGCTTTTGCCAAGCTGCTCGGCACGTCGCGGGTGACGGTCAACGCTAAGCGGCAGCGCGGGCAGGTGCTCGGGATCGATGGCGCCAAGCGCGGCTTCCGCTTTCCTGTCTGGCAGCTCGACAAGCATGGCCGGCCCTTCGGGGCCTTGCCGGCGCTCCATGCGACGTTGCGCAATAATGCCTGGGTGGTCTATCGGTTTCTGGTGTCGCGCCATGGCGCGCTCGATGGGCGGACGGCACTCCGAGCCCTTCAGCAAGGCGATGACGGCTCGGTGTTGGCCGCGGCGGAAGGCATAGCCAGGGGCGATTTCGACTGAATGCCCGGCGTTCCACCTCCACCCGATTTCGGGCGCGCAAAGCTCGAAATCGAGACCATACCGCCGGGGCGGACATTCGGTCGGATCTACTGGAGCACCTATCCTGATCCCCTCGGATACGGGAAGTCGGCGAGCCGTTTCATCGATCTGCGGCGTCGTGTTGCTGCCAACCGTTTTGGCGTTCTCTACCTCGGCGACTCTCTGAAGGTTTGCTTCCTCGAGACCGTGCTCCGAGATCGGCGCGAAGGACTATTCGACGACCTCCCGATAGAGGAGGTGGAACTGACCCAACGGCGCTATGCGGAGATCACGACTACGGCGGAGCTTCGCCTGATCGATCTCAGGGGCGACAATGCGGTCAGGATGGGTGTTCCCACGGACGTAGTTCGGGCGCAGCGCCAGAACTTGGCTCGCCGATGGTCGGTGGCGTTTCACGAGCACTCGTCTCGGCCCGACGGCATCATTTACCCCTCTCGCCTCAACGGCGCGACCAATCTCGCCATCTACGATCATTCCATTGCAAAGCTTCAGCCGAAGCGCATTTTGGCGCTTCTCGGCGCGCTAGGGCTAGCTCAGGTTCTGGAGGATTTCCGGATCGGCTTGGCGTAAGGAAGCAGCGTCGGTTCGCGGGGTGAGGGATCTTCGGCCTTCAAAGGCCTGCAGTTCAGCAACCTCTTACAGTAGCTGTCCCTCATTGGTACGGTGTCGCGATCCATCGTTCACTCCCGAGCGCGGGTCGCACGCTCTCACTTCAGGCGATCGACCTGTTGCTCAAGACCGACCGGGCGCTCCAGAGCTTGAGGCGAAAAGTAATGTACGCCCTCATTCCCACCGGGAGGGTTTCATGCCAACTTGCCCAGTGATAGTATGTCATATACTTGGGGGGCACGTTTGGAAAAGTTGTTGCTGGATCTCGAGCATTGCTACGGGATCAAGAAGCTGAAAGCCGATCTGGATTTCAGCAAGAAGAGCGCGATTGCGATCTATGCGCCGAATGGTGCAATGAAGTCGTCACTAGCAAAAACGTTCCAAGACATCGCTGATGAGGAAAATAGTGGCGACCGGATCTTCAAAGACCGCATCAACAAGCGAGTAGTCACCGACGAAAAGGGGACAGCGTTACCGCCGGAAAGCGTTATGGTCGTGCTTCCTTACGAGGAAGCGTTCGGTCACAGCGAGAAGACGTCCACTTTGCTGGTGAACAGCAAGCTTCGCGAGGAGTACGAAAAACTCAACCTCGGCATGAAGACGCTAGGCAGCGGCTACTCGCCGCCCTGAAACAGCACACAGGCTCGAAGAAAGACTTGGGACGCGAGATATCTTCGACCTTCACGCAGGGCGAGGACCAATTCTACAAGGCTCTTTTGCGCGTTCAGGGACGAACTCTTGAAGCAGAAGACCGCGCCGTTTGCTACGGTCAGATATGACGTCATTTTTGATGACAACTTTTTAGCCTTGCTGGACAACGCAGATGTTAAGGCTAGCATCGAAAATTACATCAAACAGTACAATCAACTAATCGGAAAATCGACGTATTTCAGGAAGGGGAGGTTCACTTACTATAATGCTTCGGAAATCGCGAAAAACTTAGCTGACAACGGGTTTTTCAAGGCCAAGCACTCTATTAATCTTAACTCAGGGGCGAAGCTGGAGATCACGACCGAGAAGCAGCTGAAGGAGCTGGTGGAAAAGGAAAAGGAGGCGATCAGCAACGATCCAGACCTGCGCAAGAAGTTCGCCGCCGTTGAAAAGCTGATCACCAAAAACGTCAACGTCCGGCAGTTTGAGACCTACCTGACCGACAACGAGGACCTGCTACCCCACTTGGCAAACATGCCGGCGTTCAAGGAAGAGGTCTGGAAGAGTTACCTGTTCGCGTTCCTGGATCTCTACAAGGACGTCATCGAAAGGTACCAGGCTGCGGAGAAGCGTCGCGGCGAGATTGAGCAGAGGCTGCAAAAGAACGGACGCAGTGGGCGGACGTGATCGAGATATTCAACGACCGCTTCTTCGTGCCGTTCAAGCTGGTGCCTAAGAATTTCAGGGAGGTGGTACTCGGCCAGGAACCAATACTCAGCGTCGGTTTCACATTTGAGGATGGGGCGGACACTGCGTCGGTAGAGCACGCCGATTTGTTGGCTACGTTCAGCACGGGCGAGAAAAAGGCACTCTACATCCTAAATATCATTTTCGATATCTGGAGTGCCTGCGAACCGGAACGGAATTGGACAGCGGCGGCTGATCGCTACCAACCGCTAGATCACACCACACAAAGCCCACATCCTGGGACTGCATGAAGCCCCATCTTATGCAGCGTCCTTTGCTTAGGCGCGGAACCATACGGAGCGATACGGGAAGACTTCTGATTTTGGCCCGCCAAGACAATGAAATCAAAGCTCTTGATACATCCGGCAACTTTTTTTGAGTACTAGGTAAGCCTGCAAATGGGTGCTTCTCCATGAAGGGTGCCGCTTCATCCGCGGCGTCCGCCGGTACGCCTGAAAGTGGTGGACGCTACCACAGATACGTCGGCGAGGCATCAGGTCTGAGAGGCGGCTTGTACGGTCGGGTCGGCTTCCTCTTCGAGAACGTCGTCGAAGGACGAGTAGTTCAGATTGTAGAGTTTGGAATAGAGCCCACCCATAGCCATCAGTTTGTCGTGGTTACCGGTTTCACTAATTTGGCCATTCTGAAGTACGATGATTCGATCGGCACCGCGGATTGTGGCGAGCCGGTGAGCGATGACAAGCCCAGTGCGGCCTTCCAGGAGTTTTGTCAGAGCCTTCTGGATCAGCATTTCCGTGTAGCTGTCGATGTTGGCGGTGGCCTCGTCAAGAACTAGGATCTTGGCATCGGCAACGAGAGCGCGGGCGAAACTGACAAGCTGACGCTGGCCGAGAGAAAGGTTGCCGCCGCGTTCGCCGAGCTGGGTATCATACCCGTCGGCAAGGCTCATGATGAAGTCGTGGGCGCCCACCACCTTGGCGGCCTCGATCACTTTGTCCCGCGTGGCTTCCCTCTTGTGGTAGCGGATGTTCTCGAAGACCGTCCCGGTGAACAGAAACGGCTCCTGCAGCACCATGGCGATCTGGAGCCCGAGCGATTCCTGGGTGAGATCGCGCACATCATGTCCGCCGACCAGCACTTGGCCTTGCTGAACATCATAAAAGCGGTGGACGAGGGCCATCGCGCTCGATTTGCCAGAGCCGGTCGGCCCGACCAGGGCGACCGTCTCGCCGGGATTGACGCCGAAGGAGACGTTTTTCAGCACCGGATTTTTGGGATCGTAGCCGAACGTGACGTTCCTGAACTCGACCGAGCCGTCCATTTCGGGCGCAAGGACCTTGGCATCCGGTTTGTCCTGGATCTCGATCCTGACGTCGAGCACATCGGTCAGGCGCTTGCCGGAGGCCATGGCGCGCTGCATGACGGAATATTGCAGAGTAAGTGAGCGAATTGGGTCAAAGAAGCGTTGGATATAGAGTATGTAGGCAACCAATACCCCCACACCGACACGGCCATTCACGATCATGGAGCCGCCGACCACAATGACGACGGCCATGGCGAGACCCGTGAGGCCATCAACGATCGGCACCATGACCTGTGCATACCTGGCAGCGACCAGGTGTGTCCTGAGGTCGGCATGTGCCTTGTCGTCATACAGCAGGAAGTTTACCTGCTGGCGGTCCATGGACTGGACGGTGCGCACGCCGTGAATGGCTTCGGCCAACGCGCCGTTGACGACTGAGTTGGTCTCGTGTGCAGCCATGAAGGCCTCGCGGGCACGCGGCAGCCAGACGATGCGGATCATCAACAGGGCCGGCAAGATCGAGAGCGTGAGAAAGCCCAGGCTGAAGTTGACGTACAGCATTACGAAAACGATGCCGAAGAGAAGCGCGATATCGCCTACGGAGTAGATCGAGCTTTCGAGGAATTCGTGTATAGAGTTGACGTCGCCTTGAAGGCGGGACATCAGTCGTCCGACCTCGGTCTTGTCCATGAAGGAGAGCGACACCTTCTGCAGATGGGCAAACATGGCGCGCCGGATGTCGAAGAGGACGTTCTCGGCCATTTTCCCCACCACGGTTTCCTGCGCGTAGGCGGCGCCGAAGTTAACCAGAATGGTGAGCGCAAACGCGCCGGCGGCCGCGAGAACGGCCGAGCGATCAACACCTCCCGGAGTTGTGGCGTGATCGATCGCGTGGCGGATGATCAGCGGGATGAGAAGCTGCGTGCCGGTGAAAACCAGCAATGCGGCAACCGAGACGACTGCCATGGCTCGGTAGGGACGAACGAAGGCCCAGATGCGCCGGATGATTTTCTTGTCGAAAGCCCGGCCGAACATCTCCTCCTCGACGCGGTGGGAGCCGACGACCGCGCGCGGGGGGCGCCTGCCGCTGTCATTGGGTTCGGTTTCGATTTCGCTGGCATGCACCTTGGCCATCAGGGCGCGCCTCTGGACGTGGTCGCAATGTGATCTTCCGGGCGCAACTGAAGATCATGAAGGGCCTTATAGCGCCCCCGCTTGGCCAAAAGCTCCTGATGGGTGCCGCATTCCACGATCTCGCCATTGTCGACAAACAGGATACGGTCGGCGTGCTTGAGCGAACTGAGCCGGTGGGCGATGATGATCGTCACCCTATCCTGGGCGAAACGTCGTATCGCCGCGCGGATGCGCTGCTCGGTGGCGGCGTCGATCGAGGCCGTTGAGTCGTCGAAAATGACGATTGATGGGCGCAACATCATCGTGCGAGCTATGGTGAGACGCTGGCGCTGGCCGCCAGAGAGAGAGGCGCCACGTTCGCCGACGACCGTCTTGTAGCCCGCGGGGAGGCCAAGAATGTAATTGTGTAACTGGGCGGATTCGCTAGCGCGCGCAATCCGCGGGTCCTTCGCCCAGGGATCGCCATAGGCGATGTTGTTCTCGATCGTGGTAGTGAACAGGAATGCATCCTGTTGTACGACGGCGACCGCCTGGCGAAGCGTGGCGAGGGTAACCTCGCGGATGTCCTGCCCGTCAAGCATGATGGCGCCACCAGTGACATCGTAAAAGCGGGGGATCAGGTGAGCCATTGTCGATTTTCCCGAACCCGGCGGACCCACGATCGCGATCGTCTCGCCCCTACGGGCGCTAAAGGTGATATTCTTCAAAATGGCGCGGTTTCCGGTGCCGGGATATGCAAACGAGACATTGTCGAAGCGCAGAGTGCCTTCACCGATCTCAAGCGGTCTGGCGGTGGAAGCATCCCTGATCGTAATGTCCTGGTCGAGCAGACCGAAGAGGCGCGAACCGCAAGTGTAGGCGCGGGCGAAGCCGTTGACCATCAGACCGATCTGGCGGACGGGCATTTGAAGGATCGTCATGAAGGCCAGGAACGTCGTGAGCGTCCCAACGCTGAACTGGCCGGCGATGACCTTGTTGCAACCGATCCAGAGGACCAACCCCATGGCGAAAAAGAAGGCCAGGGTCATTGCCGACGTATTGGGCACGTGGACATCAACCTGCTCGTGGGCGAGTTCGAGCGCGTTTTTCGAGGCGCGGTCGAACTTTACCATTTCATAAGCTTGTGCCGAAAACGCCCGGACAACGCGGATCCCCGCGAGATTTTCCTCCATCACCCGGCCTAGGACGGAAAGCCGCTCCTGCAGGTCAAGCCAGATGACGCGTAGCTTAAGCTGCGTGACCGACGATCTCCAGGCCACGAAAGGCACGAAGCTTAGCGCGATGAGACCGAGCACCGGGTCGGTTGAGATCATCATGTAGGCGCCGATCCCGATCAGCATGGTGAGCAGAAGCAAGCGAACCAGGGCGGTGGAAAAATACATCCGCACGCCGTCGAGATCGAGGATGCCGAGAGTAATCAGGTCGCCTGAATGCACCCGGTCGTGAAAGGAAAAGTTGAGGCGCTGGACCTTGTCGTAACAAGCCAGCCGCAGTTCATACGCGACGTGATGCCCGACGGCTTCGGCAAAATAGTTTTGCGCCATCGTGAAGATGCCGCGCAGCGTACTCGCGGCGAGAAGCAGGAGAGCCAGAGTCAATAGCGCTTGTGCTGCATCCGTCCCAGTGACACTACTCCCGATTGCCGCCTGGGTCTGGTCGACAGCCCTGCCGAGAAGCCGGGGTATTAGCAACTGCAGGATCACGGCTATGATCGTCGCACTGATAGCAATCGCGACCTGCCACGGGTGCCTCAAATTCATGCGCGTAATGCGCAGCAGAGTGCTCAAGCCTCGGCCCCACCCCGCCGCTTTCACATGCCCGGACGATTTGAGAGAGGTCATGCCAACAGCATCTCTGCTCACGGTGTGTTCCCGACTGAATTTTGCGCCTTCGGAAGCAAGCCGGTCGACTTACATCAAAGGCGCCCTCCAAGTTGATCCTGACCACTATCGGCTCAAGACGCTGACCCGGCGAGCTGCGCCACGGCTTCGCTCGCTGGCATGTCGACCACCGTGATTCCGCTTGCCGCAAGGAAACGGGCTTCGTTTCTGGTCAGCGCTTGCCCATCCATGATCGCGTAACGTGGGCCTTCTGAGCGCTTCATGATCTGCCTGGCGTAAGTACGCAGCATCTGATCGTTGAAGCGGCAGCCGACGAAGAAAAAGCCCCGATTGGTGCGCCGTTGCTTCACCAGATCAGGGATAGGTGTCTGGATATCGATTTCAGTCAGGGCTTCGACATAGTCGGAATCGGCGATGAGAAAATTGGCAGCCGGCCTGATACTGCCATGAGGGGTATAGAGAACCGTCGTTGTCGCTGCTGCGGCGTCGAGTTCCCTTCCGGACAAGTCGTAAGTTCTGGTCCAAATGTTACCGACTTCATTCGCCCGCGTGACGCCTTGTATCTCGATGACGTCGGTTCGGCCGGCCTCTGCTAGCGACGCGCGCATGGCGCCTTCGTACCAGCTGTCGATGATGAGGGAGAGGGGGAGTCTTGCGAGCCAGGCGTGGAGGAGGTTCGGCGCGGCCGGCTCCGCGAATATATCAGTCATCCAAGCTTGAAGCGTGCGGCGGTGCCGGCGCTGTTCGATGAACTGCGCGACTGACCACATATTGGTGCGGATCTTCGAGGGGGCTGGCGCGCGCGTGTTGAGTGCCGCGGCAACTGCTTCGGGGGTACACGGTACAGGCGGCTCCGCAGAGCCGAGCCGGAGGAGACCCGGACCGAGATAAGGGATCACCTGATCGGAGACGAGCGCTTGTCTTGCCAGCTCAAGCAGCTTTCTGGCAAAACTGTCCCGGACGACGACGAGGTGGCCCGAGGTCGGGGTCGTGTTCATGCTCGTTTCCTCTCGATGCCTCTCATAAGGGGCAGCATTAGTCCTCGTCGGAAAGCTTCCTTGCCTCGACGGTGATCGGCAGACGCGTATGTGGCGGAAGATCGGGTAAGAGGAGCCGCCAGCCGTTCCTGAGCGTTACGACCCCGCCCCACAGATCTTGGTTCTCGAATTTGATAATCGGCTCTTCGAGATCCTTCTTGGGGACATACGCTGACAACCCGGCATCGGTCCTGCGGATCATTACTTTCATCCGGACGTTCCTTGTTTCGCGTTTTCTTCGGCACTGCAGGGAGCGTCGGCTTTGTCGAGGCTCATCAATTCACGCGCTCGCATGCCAACGACGGTGCCACGGTCGATCCATTCGACCGCATAGATGAAGAACTGCTGTAGAAAGGTGCCAATGTCCCGCACATAGCCCTCTTCACCCTTGCGCACGAGATTTTCGCCGATCTCCCTGCCAGGATAGGTGCCGTCATTCTTTATGTGACGGATGGCACGGACCCGCTCTCCCGGCCTAAATCGGGGAGGCCTGTGGATTTCGACCTCCTGTTCGCGTGCGAGCCACATGGCGGTTCCTTGTTTCTTTGAGGCTACAGTTGTTGATGTTCGCAGGCTCCCGGAGGCAGCCGCTATGCGGTAGCCTGATTGGGGTCAGGCAGGAACGCAGGTCTTCGGCACGGGACATACCGAGGCACATTGCTGCGTCTCGAAGGCTCCCTCACATTCGGTGCACTTCTGCGGCTCGACCACGTAGCTCTCGCCTTTGAACTTGATCGCACCGGACGGGCATTCGAATTCGCAGGCGCCACATTGCGTGCATTGGGATGCGATGATCTTGAAAGCCATTTTGACTCCTGGTTCGAGTGGAATGAGACGGCTCAGGCGGTCGCCGTGAGTGCCGGGCCGCCAGACTCGGCGGCGTAAATGGCGCCGATTGCCGTCTCAATGTAGTCATGACCGTAAGCGTCGGTCGCTCGGATACCGGCGTCCGCGAGCTGATCCTTGGGGCAATTTCCAATCTTGGCGCAAAGCACGAAGTCTATGCCTTCCAGCGCAGCGATGACGCCGTCGAGAGTGGCATTCTCGCCCCAACCGCCAAGGCAATACTGCTCAACCTTGCGGTGCCCGACAAAGTTGATCCCTGTCGGCGAGGCTTCATACACTTGGAATTCTTTGGCATGGCCGAAGTGTTCGTTGACGCGGCCGCCGCCCTTAGTCGCCACCGCGACGAGGAGGGACTTGCCGGAGCTCGCTGTCTTGACCATTCCGATCGCTTCGCTCCTGGCCGCCAGGTGATCGCGACGCTCGTCCGCGACCAGCTCCCGATAGGTTTCGCGCTTGCTGGCATCGTATGTGAGCTCCCTGGGAATCTGATCGAGTGTGAATTCCTGGCCACGATCCTCGCCCAGCAGGCCGACGGCATCTGCCCGGCACTGCCGGCAGTGGCGCATCAACTTGGCGCCGCCTTCAAGACGATCCTGAAGAGCCTTCATCTCCATTGCATTTGGGCCGCGCTGCCCGGTCAGTCCGTAGTGCGTGCCGTGCGCCGGGTCCGAGATCAGAGGCATGACGTTGTGCAGGAACGCGCCTCGTTGCTTGACCCACTTATTCACCTCAATCAGGTGCTGATCGTTCACGCCAGGGATCATCACCGAATTGATTTTTGTGAGGATGCCGCGCGCGCTCAGCATCTCTAATCCCAGCATCTGCCGCTCGTGCAAAATCCTGGCGGCTTGTGAGCCGACGTAGCGGCGATGGTCGTGAAAGATCCAGGGATAGATCTTTGCGCCGACTTCCGGATCGACCATGTTGATGGTGATCGTCACGTGATCGACATTCATTTCGGCAAGCTCGTCGACGTGGTCTGGCAGCGCGAGCCCGTTGGTAGAGACGCACAGCTTTATGTCGGGGATTTGCCTGGCGACGCGTTCGAACGTTGCCTTCGTCTTCTCCCAGTCGTAACAGGCATCGCCCGGTCCGGCGATGCCAAGCACGGAAAGCTGCGGTACTTCGTTGGCGACCGCGATCACCTTGCGTACCGCCTGGTCGGGCGTCAGCTTTTCCGACACTACCCCGGGCCGGCTTTCGTTGGCGCAGTCATATTTGCGATTGCAGTAGTTGCACTGGACATTGCAGGCCGGTGCGACCGCGACGTGCATGCGCGCGAAATAGTGATGCGCCTCTTCTGAAAAGCACGGGTGATCCTTGATTTTGTCCCAGACAGCCGGATCAACATCGCTGGGCCTTGTCGACGAGCCGCAGGAGGAAGATGCGCAGCCACCCGAATCCGCGCTCGCCAGCAGCTGGTCGGAGAACCTACCGGTCAGGCTCTCAACCGAAATTACCGGTGCGGACATTGAACGGCTCCGTTGCGGGTTAACGTCGCCGTTCAAAGCGCAAGCGCAATGCCAAACTCAAAAGGTGGCGCTAGATCACGAATTGGCTTTCGCGTCTGATATCGTGGGGTTGCCCCGACATGACTTTGTCGGACCTCCGACAGTGGCTACGCACACAACGTGAGGAAGACGACTCCGGCGGACATGATTCCGAGAGAGAAAGTCGACCCTTTCACCCGTGATCGCCTCGGCACAACGTGCTCGACCGGTCTGCGACGAAGATGTCGGTCTCGGCGACGGCAAACTCGCCCGTGGTGAAGTTATCGCGCGATACTCGCGTCGGCATGGTTCGGATAAGGATTAGTCAGTGCGCCCCCCTACGCTTGTCAAGACGCTGGAAAGGGCCCCGGTGGCGTCACCGCGATGAAGGCGTGACGATCGTCGCACGCTCGCGTAGATTTGGCTCGGGCTCCGACAGGTTCTCGCGAACCTGGCGCATAGTCTTGTTCTCAGGTCACGAGCACGCTAGAATTTCTTCACCTCGATATTGTGTCGGCGCAGAGCGTATCCGACCTGCCGCGGCGTGACGCCGAGGATACGAGCGGCCTTGGCCTGAACCCAGCCGACCTTCTCCATCGCTTCGAGCAGCCGGTCGCGTTCCGTCAGGCGCGGGCCTATTGCAGGAAAAGCGGGATCGTTTGGAGCGTCGGCCGTATGAGGCAATACGCTGTCCTGTGGGTCGCGGAAGCGCCCGGCCGGCATCCGCGATCCAACGGGCGTAATGTTGCTTCGAGCCCGCTCGTCGCCGGTATTGCCGCCGTGCGAACGATCAGCTCTTTTCCAGAGGAGCCAAGACAGGCATTGGTTATTGTAGCAGGCAAAATCCGACGGAGCGATTGTCCTTGAACGCGCTAGCGTCGCCGTCCTTTGCACACAGTTCTCCAACTCGCGGACGTTGCCGGGGAAATAGCATTGCGAGATCAGCTCCAGCGCCGACGGCGCGAAGGCGAGTTCGCGATGGTTGTCCTTGTTAAATCGGTCTAGGAACGCGTTCGCAAGGCGCGGAATATCCCCGGGTCGCTCTCGAAGCGGAGGCAGGATGATTGGCATCACATTGATGCGAAAATAAAGGTCGGCCCTGAAACTCCCGTTTACAACAGCCGTCTCAAGGTCCCTGTTGGTGGCGCATATGAGGCGGACATCCACCTGTAGCGTCTTGGTGCCGCCGACACGCTCTAGTTCGCCTTCCTGCAAGACGCGCAACAGCTTGGCTTGAAGGGCAGGCGAAATCTCGCCGACCTCGTCCAGTAGCAGCGTTCCGCCATTTGCCAATTCAAAACGGCCGGCGCGCTGCGAAATGGCCCCTGTGAAGGCACCTTTTTCATGCCCGAACAGCTCCGACTCCAGAACGCTTTCAGACAGTGCGGCGCAGTTCAATTTGACGAAAGGCTTCTTCCTCCGACGTGAGAGCTTATGGATCGCCTGCGCAAAAAATTCCTTGCCCGTGCCGCTTTCGCCCCGCAGAAGCACGGTAGAATTCGTCCTTGCAATTATGGATACGGTTTCGAGCACCTGCTTGAGTGCGGGACTTTCCCCGATGATCCCCTCCATTTTGACAGGCGGATGCGGGATGGAGTCGGTCCTGTCCTCATCGGACGAATTCTCCAGTGTCCATTGCGAATCGACGCGCCGCTCACGATCCGTAGTCAGGGCGCGATGGAGGCGAACAGTTCGGCCGACGAGGTCGGCGACCATCGTCAGGAACACTATGTCCTCATCGTAGAGGGAGCCGGTGGGGCTGTCCCTTGCGCGGTCGAGCGACAACACTCCAAGGATCTTATGCTCAGCCTTCACCGGGATGCCAATAAAGGCAATTGGGAGGGAATTGCCGCTGTGATATGTTTCAGGGTCAGCCTGAAATAGCTCGGACGTGCTGACGTCCGGTATCATGAGCTTCGTCCCCGTAGCGACGATGTGCTCTATCACGGCCCGTGGTACGATGGGGTGTGTGCCTGATCGGGCGGTATCGGCGTCGCCAGCACTCGCGGCAATCTCCGGATCACCTTCAGCGTCCAGTACAACGATTGCTCCGTGACGCATTTGCACAAACGATGGGAGTATATTCGTGACATTGGCAAGCGTAATCTCCAGCCGCGCCGGAGCGGTCAGGGCTTTCGATATCTCGTAGATTCCCCTGACCCGGATATCTGCATGGGACAGCGCATCGCTGCCCGGTTCGCGGCGGGTGTCTCGAGGTCCTACTTCGTTAACGCGATCCGGCGGTATGTCAGCCATGGAAACACCTCAGGAGTTGTGGTCCCGAATGCTCCTCCCAAGCGCCTTTTGCATTTCAAGCACAGTGTTCACCCGCTCCCCCTTTTGCGAGATGGTGCCAGGAAGGGTCGGCGCTTGGTCGTAACTTCAGGAGTGCACAGGTGCGTACCCATCAAACGGTGCGGACGCCGATCATCCGAACTTGAAGAGTACACCGAAGCCACCGCGCGGATAGTTCCATTCAATCTCACCGCTGGTCTCGCACAAGATCCGGCAGGTGCCGCACTCCATGCAGCCATCAGCGGTGATTTCAACCTGACCTTTGTCGTTTAACTCGTAGCATTTCGCTGGACAGACACGGGTCAGCGCGAGCAGATTCGCGCTTGGTTGCTCGTGCGGTCGCACCTTTATATGCGGACGGCCGGAGTCCACCAGATAGCGGTTCTGGTAAAGCTTGTCCTCGACCCGAAATTTCGTCATTGGATTTGTCATGTCGTCAGTGCCTCACCGCCACGCCAATGCCAGGCGGATCGCGTCGCTGACCAGCCCCAACCGCGATCGCGCCTTGATGAAGGCTGCCGTGGTCGCCTTTTCCTTATCGATCTTTGGCGTGCCGTCGACACGCATGAAGTTCTGCGCGGCTTGCGACATCAACTTCGGGTAAGTCGTGAAGAAATTGCCGGCGTTATTATGGAGTAGGGATGGCATGTCTTTGTATTTCCGCAGGTCCTTCACCACGAAGGATTCATCCAGCATCGTTTTGTATAGGGCGAGGTTCCGTTTGGTCATAGGATCGTTGCGTCTCTTGACCTGGATGATAGCCTCAGCCGCAATCCGACCGGAGGTCATGGCGAGGTTCGAACCCTCGCGGTGAATGGCGTTGTTCAATTGCGCAGCATCGCCAACAACGACCCAACCGTCGCCAAAGAGCTGCGGAATTGCCTTGTAGCCACCTTCAGGAATGAGATGCGCCGCGTATTCTTTCACCTCCGAACCGGCGATCAGCGGCCGGATCGAAGGATGGTGTTTTAGCGCGTCCAGGAGGGTGTAAGGGCTCTCCATCTTCGCGGTGAAATCCGAAACGAGGCAGCCGATCCCCAGTGAGATCGATTCCTTGTTGGTGTAGAGGAACCCGAGCCCGGCCATTCCGTGGGATATCGTGCCGACTGCCTCGATCACGCAGCCTTCACTCCCTTTGACGCCGAACCGCTGCTCAATGATCTCTTCGGGCAGGAAATGCATTTCCTTGACGGCCAGCGCCACGGCTTCCGGCTTCAGCATCTTTCGCAGGCCGCCTCGCGTGCCAAGCAGCCCGCAGACACCTTCTGCAAGAACCACGACGTCCGCGTAGATCGCTCCGCCGGCCCGATCTGTCCGGACCCCGATTACCTTGCCATTGCCATCACGGACGAGTTCCGTCACGGTCGTCTCGCACAGAACCGTCGCGCCGGCCTCGCGCACCTTGCGCGAAAACCATTTATCGAACTGGGCACGGATGATCGTATAGCGATTGGGCTTCACTTCATTGAAATCCTCCGACCGATAGTGAATCCCGGTGTGGGAGGTCTCGTCCATCACCCATAGGCGTTGTTCGACCAGATGCCGCTCGAGCGGTGCATCATCCCGGAAGTCCGGGACGATCTTCTCCAACATGTTCGCGTACATGATGGCGCCTTGGACATTCTTGGAGCCCGGATATTCACCTCGCTCCAACTGGAGTACCTTCAAGCCGTCGCTTGCCATGGTGTAAGCAGCTGCGTTCCCGGACATGCCGGCCCCGATGACAATGGCGTCAAACTCTTCGTTGATCATCTCCATCTCCCTTAGCTCGCAAGCTTGTCGCGACTGTGCGGTGACAGCCGCCGGGTGAAGGCCTCGGTCAGCGCGGGCAGGAAGCGGACCGCATCAGTTACGATCCCGAGGTGAGCGAAATCGAAAATCGGAGCGTTCGGGTCGGTGTTGATGGCCACGATGAGATCGGCTGCCTCAACTCCGACGCGGTGCTGGATCGCGCCGGAAATACCAGCGGCTATGTAAAGCTTCGGCCGGATTGTCTTGCCAGTCTGGCCGATCTGCCGATCGGCCGGCATCCAGCCCTTTTGGACCAGCGGCCGCGAACAGCCAAATTCGGCGCCGATCGCTCGCGCGAGACTCTTCACAAGCTGCAGGTTCTCCGCCCCGCCGAGACCGAGCCCTCCCGCAACGACCACATCGGCATAGGCGAGATTGGCCGTGCCCGACTGGCTATCCGGCAGGAAGCCAAGGACTTTGGTGACGATTTCATCCTCGGCCAGCGACAACTTGTGCGTGACGACACGCCCGATCCCTCTGTCCGCCCGGTGCGGCATGGGCATGACTCTCGGTCGCACCGTCGCCATCTGCGGCCTGTAGTTGAGCGTGTAGATCGTGCATAGCAGGGATCCCCCAAAAGTCGGACGGGTCGCTGCGAGCGAACCATCGGCATCAACGTCCAGTTCGGTGCAGTCGGCAGTGAGTCCTGTCAGCAAGGTCGTCGCGACTGACCCGGCGAGATCCCTGCCGAGCGTGGTCGCACCGAGAAGCAGGATCTCGGGTTTGTAAGTGTCAACCAGATCGGTCATCGCCTTGGTGAAAGGCTCATTCCGATAGTCGGCGAGCAGCGGCGCCTCGACGAAGTAGACAAGGTCGGCGCCATAGGCGAAGGCTTCGGCGACTGCGTTCTGGGTGGCTTCTTCCGGCGGTCCGAGCACAACGCCCGCGAGCTGGACGCCAAGTTTATCTGCTAGCTTGCGGCCCTCACCGAGCAATTCGAAGGATACGGGGTGGACCTGGCCGCGTTCGAGCTCGATGAAAACCCAAACGTGCCGGTAGGCCCTGAAACGCTCGGGCAGCTCCTTCTTCATCCCGGCACGGCCGGCGGGCGGGCGGGGAGTGTCTGGGTTCGCGCTCGACATATGGTCTGCTCCTTGCCGTCAGGCGCCGTCGAAGGCGAGTTCCGGTTCCAGTGCCGGTTGGCGGGTGAAAATTGCAACAATCAGTTCGTCGGCGAGATCGCGCAGCGTCTTCTCGGCCGTGTCAATTTGCGCCGCCTTTTCCGACCGCGCGGTAGGGGCGAAAACGCGTTTGACGACCGTCGGCGAGCCACGCAAGCCGCACTTGGTGAGGTCCTCAATGCCGGCCTCGGCCGCACTCCATTTCACAATCCGGCTGCGCGCGGCGCACAATGCGTCTTCGATCGAGCCCCGACGCATCTCGTTTGTGCCTTCCAGCATGGTGATGAGGCAGGGCAGGCTGCTCTTCAGCTTCTGGGTGCCGCCCTCGCAACGGCGCTCGACCGTGATCTCGCGCGCAGCAAGATCAATGGAGGCAATTTTCGCGACGTAGGTGAGTTGCACAAGATCGAGACGCTTGGCTATGCCGGGCCCGACTTGGGCGGTGTCGCCGTCGATCGTCTGTTTGCCCGTGAAGACCACGTCCGGCGGGCCGAACGTCTCGCCAATCTTCGCGATTGCCTGGGAAAGAGCAAAGGAGGTCGCCAGTGTGTCGGAACCGGCAAAATAGCGGTCGGTCAAAAGCACCGCGCGATCAGCGCCATAGCCGAGCGCCTTGCGCAGGGAGTCCTCCGCCATGGGTGGACCCATAGTGAGCACTGTGACCTCCCCACCATAAGCGTCGCGTAGCCTAAGTGCTTCTTCGAGAGCGAATAGGTCATAAGGGTTGATGATGGTCGGCACACCCTGGCGCATGATGGTGTTCGTCACCGGATGGACCCGGATCTGAGCCGAGTCCGGCACCTGCTTGATGCTGACGACGATGTGCATTGGCGTTTCTCTACGCTGTTATCCGATGCGGAATGGCGGTGCGAGTTCTTGGCTGCATCATTCGTGCCAGTGTTTTGAAGCTCGAATTCCATGGAAATTCGGCTGGTCATTTTGGGAGGCGTGGTTGCGATGCCCGAATTGTCGGCTTCTTGACATTGTCTCGTCGCAACTATGTCGCGCTTATTCCCTGCCGAACCGCTTCAGGACTGAATCGAAAGGAACAAAGGTGCTGCCTGGCGTGCAAGGCCTGTCTGGATCGTGATCTTTGAGCACCTTAAAGACCCGGTGCGTGAGCGGCGAGGAAACCGCGAAGTCCTCGTAGGCGCGTTCCAGCATGGCGCGTACGCGCGCGGCGATCACCTGGTCGGGCAGACCGGAGAAATCTTCCTCGGCAAGGTATTGGCCCACGCGCTTCATGATATGGAGCCGTGAGACATTGAGCACCTTCGGATCATATGAGACGCCAAGGACAGCAAAGAACTCCTCCGCCGCCGACAGGCCTTTCAGTCGCGCGAGGACGTCGGTGACATCGATGGGACGGCCGTCAGCGGAACAAGTCATTGCATTCTCCCTTGTCGGAAAACTGTGGGGCCAGATACGAAAAACTCTGTCTGCAGCCGCGAAATCCGCAACTTGATGGACGAGTGGGGCGGAGCCAGCGAGGCAATCGCTTCGTCGACAAGGCTGTGCATCCGGTGGCCGGGCGTGGCGCACGGGCGTGCATGGCCGCAGTACCGTGCAGAGGGAATGGGGGACTATCTCCGCATTGGGCCTCGACCTGGGTCGGCTCCGACCGAGCTGGGACCACCGTCTTGTCGGCAGCACCAATGAGGACACCGGCCGGCTACGGCCGTATCCCGCGCCTTGGTCTCCGCAATGTTTGGACGTCATAGCCGATGGGACGGCCGAACGTCTTCTGCGTCGCGCCGCGTGGCTGCTTTTCCGATTTGAGATGATGGCGAGGACAGCCGACATCACCACCTTCACCCAAATCCAAGATCTCTGCCGACCGCATCGCTGCACATTTTGTCGTAGAGATCGACCAGTTGAATCGCTGTGATGCTCGATTTGATCTCGGCCGCCTTGCGACGGACGCAGGCAAGCATCGCGGGTGCCAGATCGGGGTCAAGATCGCGGCCGCTTTCGCTCAGCACATGGGCAATCGCGGTGGCGCCAGAATGCTTGCCGATGACGATACGTCGGCAGCGGCCCACGAGAACTGGATCGAGCCCCTGATATGTACGCGGGTCCTTCAGCAGCCCTGCGACGTGAATTCCTGATTCATGGGCAAAAACATCAGCTCCGACGATCGGCTTAGTGGCGGCTATCGGTCGGCGGGCTGCCTGCGCGACCTCGGCTGCCAGTGCGGGCAGTGCGGTCAGGTCGATGCCGGTATCTGCGCCCTGGAGCACGGCCATCGCGGCGGCCACCTCTTCCAGCGCGGCATTGCCCGCGCGCTCGCCGAGTCCAAGGACGGTGACCGAGGCATGGCGCGCGCCGGCGCGGATCGCAGCCAGCGTGTTGGCGGTAGCGAGGCCGAGATCGTTGTGCGCATGGAATTCAAGGTCGACGGGAGACTGCGCTGCGAGCTGGGTGACAAGTTCGAAGGTCGAAAAGGGGTCGAGGACGCCGACCGTGTCGGCCAGCCTGACACGGCTCGCGCCGGCGCGCGCCGCCGTCTCAATAACGCGGGCTAGATGATCCCGCTCGGCCCGCGAAGCATCCTCGCAGCCCACCGCGACGAAGAAGCCGCTGGCGACTGCGCGCCCGACCATACGCTCGATGAGCCGGAGCGCTCCTGCCTGATCGAGGCCGAGCTTGGCGGCAAGTTGCATGTCCGACGCAGGCAACGACAGATTGACGGCGGGGACGCCGCTCTCGACCGCTGCATCCAAATCCTGCGAGGTCATCCGGCACCAGGCCGTGAGCCGCACCGGGAGACCCCGTGCGACCGCAGCGCGAATTGTGTCGATTTCGTCGGCGCCCATAACCGGCGTGCCGATCTCGATCTCCGGAACGCCGGCTGCCGCAAGCGACTCGGCGATCTCAAGCTTTTCCGCCACCGTAAAGGCAACGCCGGGTGCCTGCTCGCCGTCACGCAGGGTCGTATCGTTGAGAAAGATCCGACTGCTCATGAATGGTCGCCGGTTCTTCTGGCGCTGAGACCTGCAACGCATTGAAGGTCTTCGGTAATCCGCCTATCCGGCCCAGAAACGGGGGCGTCGCGCAGCTTCTCCACGATTGCCGGCAAGACCTCGAGCACCCGGTCCACGTCTTCTTGGTCGTTGTCACGCGCGAAAGAGAAGCGGACCGCCCCATGTGGTATTTTCATCGCACTCAGGACATGGCTCGGCTCCGAACAGCCGGAGGTGCAGGCGGATCCGTACGAACAGGCGATCCCCTCGCGGTCGAGGAGTTTCAGGATACCATTGCCTTGGATAAATTCGAAGGTGATGTTTGTGGTGTTTGGCAAGCGCTCCAGCGGGTCGCCGTTGACGAAGGTGTTTGGCACACGCTGGAGAAGCCCTTTCTCCAGCCGGTCCCGGAGCCGCTTTATCCGTCTGGTCTCGCCATCCATGAATTTCAAGGCGAGTTCGGCTGCCATGCCGAGCCCGACGATGCCGGGCGTGTTTTCGGTGCCCGCACGCCGGTCGCTCTCTTGGTGACCCCCCTTGATCAGCGAGTGGAAGCGCACAGTGCGCTTGACGAAAAGTGCGCCGGCCCCTTTCGGTCCATGTAATTTATGGCTGGAGAGCGACAGCATATCGATTGCGGTCGATTTCAGGTCAATCGGGAGCTTGCCGACTGCCTGCACGGCATCAGTGTGGAAAAGAGCGCCGACTTCCTTGGCCAATTCGGCGAGCTTGGCGACAGGGAAGATCGTACCGGTCTCGTTGTTGGCCCACATGATCGAGACGATTGCCACGTTCGGGCTGAGAGCAGCCCGGTAAGCGTCAACGTCGAGCCGGCCGTGGCTATCTACCGGGATCCTGTGCACCCTGACGCGGCGCGTCTCCTCAAGATGCGCGCAGAGCGTCAGCACGGCCGGATGTTCGACGGCGGAAGTCACGATCTCTGTCCGGTCGGGCATCACCTCGAGCGCCGAAAGAATGGCCGCATTGTCGCTTTCCGTTCCACCCGAGGTGAAGGTGATCTCGTCGTCGAACTCCGCGCCGATCAGCGCCTGCAACTGCCCCCGCGCGTTTTTCAACGCGGCGCCGGCAAGGGCGCCAAAACCGTGCGCCGACGAAGGATTGCCGAATTGATGCGTAAGCAACGGCAGCATCGCTTCAACGACTTCGGGATCAACCCGTGTCGTTGCGTTGTTGTCGAGATAGACAACTTTCATGGGCTGTGGTCCTCAATGGATTGGAATGACGTGAAGGCGCAACCCGGTTTCACTGAGCCTTGCGCATGCCGTTGCTGGCGGAGACGATCTAGAGCCGGTGCAGGTGCCCCACATGTTAGCGTAGACTGGGCCGCCATCGCACCGACAAGCTCACCTCAGGCGCCCTCTCTTCTTCGGCAATCAACTAAAGGACTTGCCGCAGGAGCACTTCCCGCTCGCATTCGGATTGTCGAAGACAAAGCCGGAGGTTTCGAGACCCGTGACGAAGTCGACGGCCATGCCGCCGACATGAGACTGGGAGCCGGCGTCTATGAACACCTTGATCCCATCGGCCTCGATGATCGCGTCGCCCTCGCGCGAGAAGCTCTCCAAGCCCATTGAGTATTTGAAGCCGGAGCAGCCGCCGGGCTCGACCATGATGCGAAAGCCTTCTGCCGGCTCACTAGCGGCGGAAAGAGCGGTCTTAACGGCGGCAACGGCCTTCTCGGTGAGTGTAATCATTGCTCCCTTTCTCCTCGGTGCGTGACGGTTTGGGCATCACCGCGCATGAACCGTGCCAACGGGAAAAACCCGTTTCCGAACAGTGGAACTTCGCTAGACGGCCACGATTCTGGTTCGGCTATTGTCGCTAAGGCGTCGGCTTTCGACACGTGTTGTCGGATTTGTCGAGACCGCCACAGAGGGTTGGACCGGAGTTTCCGCTGAACGGGCACGTAGGCCAGGTTTTCGAGACCCTTCGAGCAGTTGGTACGAGTTTTGAGGCTCTCTTTTGGCGAGGGCTAAGGCTCCCGACCGACAATGCGCAAGCAGGTAACACATGCACCAGCCAGAGAAACCTTCGCCGGAGAGAATTCGGCGGGCACGGGAAGACAGTCCCAAAATCCGCGGCCGGGATCTCGCTGCCCGATTGGGTATTTCGGAAGCGGAGCTCGTCGCGGCACATTGTGGTTTTGGCACGGTGCGCATCGAGCCGCGTGTGAATGACGTGTTAACCGGTCTCGGCGCGGTTGGCGAGGTCATGGCGCTGACCCGCAATGACAGTGCCGTGCATGAGAAGATAGGGATCTACGATAGGGTATTCACGGGCAAGCATCACGCTATCGTGCTCGGCAATGACATCGATCTGCGCATCTTCCTGAAGGTGTGGGCGCATGGCTTTGCCGTCGAGACATGCGATGGCGGGGAGATCTGCCGCTGCCTGCAATTCTTCGACGCCGCCGGCGAGGCAGTGCACAAGGTGCATCTGAGGCCGTCCTCCAACCTCTACGCCTATCAAAAACTGACAGACGAGCTCCAATCCTCAAACCAGGAACCGATCCTGTCGGTTAAGCAGAGGTCAGCCGAAAATATCGCAAAGATTCCGGACCAAGCCGCTATCGTCGACGACCTACGGGAGCACTGGAGCCGGCTGACCGACGTGCATCAGTTCTTCGACATGCTGAAGACGCTGAACCTCAGCCGCCGCCAGGCGGTGCGCATCGTCGGCCAGGATTACGCCTGGCTGCTCGACAACGATGCCGTCAGCGCCATGTTCCATCATGCGGCCGAGGACGAGATGCCGATCATGTGCTTCGTCGGCAATCGTGGCTGCATCCAGATCCATTCCGGCCCTATCAAGTCGGTCAAGCAGATCGGGCCTTGGATCAACGTGCTCGACGAGACTTTCCACCTGCATCTCAGGACCCACCACATCCGCGAGGTTTGGGCCGTGCGCAAGCCGACCAAGGACGGCCATGTCACGTCTCTCGAAGCATATGGCGCCGACGGCAAGATGATCATCCAGTTTTTCGGGACGCGCAAGGAAGGCGAACCCGAGCGCGACGATTGGCGGTTACTGACCGAGAACCTGCCGCGCATTGCCAGTTCATCCGCCGCTTCAGGCAACACCGATGCATATTGATTTCCGTGTTCGCTCGGTGTCCGCGTCGCTACCCTGGATTCTCCTGATCACCGCTCTGCCTGCCGGGGCCAACGAAAGCACAGCTGTCTTTTGCGGCCCGCCGCGGATCGCCTCGATCGGAGGCTCCTTCCCGAGAGCGCCTTCGCGCTTGGCGAGGACCGCCATCATTGCTCCCGTTGCGATGAGCCACAACCGGAACCCCGCGGTCAAGCTGCCCAATGTAGGCAAAATGCGTCAGCTACCTGCGGAGGAGTGTGCTGTCGGTCAATGTCCAACCCCAGCCCTGTACGGCAGCTGGCGGGAGGAATTGGTCGAGGTGAAGTCGATTGGTCCCTCCGTCAAGTTTCCAGAGGACGGCCTCCACAAAGGCATCCTCGAATACTTCTTCGCCGGCAAGGGCCTTCGGGTCTAGATCTAATGCCAAGCTCGAAAAGCTAGCGTCCGAGACGGATGCAAAGCTGAAAGCCGCCAAAAAAAGCAGACCGCATCATCAAAGAACGCCACGCATCCTGTTCGTGCTATCGGCGCAGGGCAGCTAGATTCTTGCCACCAGCAGCGACACAGCAGTGAACGGCCGGCTTGCCGGTGCGGCCAGTGCGGTCGAGGATTTCTCGGGCTAGCAGGGGACGTCCGACGATGGCGATCGTTACCGCCAGGCCGATGTGATCCTGACGTAGAAGAATGCGGGCTGCCGATCTCGGAAGTGCGCTATTTGCGGGCGCTGTGATGGCCTAGGCGCCGGCGGGCGTAGGCCTTCTTCTTGCCACAGGCGGGGCCGGTGGCGGCCCCAACCTCCAGCGCCATCAGCCGCTCGGCGGCAAAGCCAATCATCTCGCGCAGGAGATCGGAATCCGGAGTCTTCTACACGAGCGCGCGCAGGTTCATCATGTCGTCGGTCATCGATGGTTCCTTCGAATCAGGTTGGTGTCAGCAACCCGACCTTACCGGCGAACTGTCGAGACCACCGCAAAGCCGCTCGCACGCTTGTATGGGCTAATCTTTGTAAGGTGATCTTTCAGTCGTTCCGTCTCCTTGTTCCTTGTTCCTTGTTCAGCCGTGGCGCCCATTTGTTCCTGCTTTGGCTTCGGGGTTCATTGTCATTGGGCGCCGCGCGCAGTGACGGTCAAGGGTGGGCCTTTGGCCATCGCGAAGCGACTTGCCCTTGATGGTCACGAGCACGGCGGGCAGCGTTACATTGAGCCGGCAGGTGCTGTTCGTAGAGGTCTTCAACTTGCAAACCGAGGGGAGCTCGCCATCAGGCGCCGTAAACGCGCCGCAAGCTTGTATGCGGTTGATCCTGGCGGATCGAAAACCATGATGCAGCCATACGCATCGGCGGCGAAGCTCCGGGCGGTGGGCCCATTCTACAGCGCGGCGTAGTAAGCCATGTGAGCGACCGGGATCACCACTACCTCGGATCGTTATCGGCAGACTATTGCAGCTGCCAAACTTCAATGCTCGTCCTGTCGAACGTTCCTCCAAGCCTTATGCCTGGCGCAGGGCTACTCCCTTCGGGATCTCGCCGGTCGTGACAAGTCGCCAGAATGCAATCAGCAGCTTGCGCGCCAAAGCCACGATCATTGTCTTGCGCGTTCCGCCACGGCCATCGGCCGTCCTCGCGCAAAACCAGTGCGCCAGCGCGCTGTCCTTTTGGTATTGGAGGAACCGCCAAGCCAACAGGATCATGCCATAGCGGACGCGAGCATTGCCGGCCCGCGCAAGGCCTTTCTCGCGCCTGCGTTGGCCGCTCTCATCCGGCGCCCCGGTAAGTCCGGCATAGCGGGCGACGGCTCTCCGATCACGCAGGCCGCGTGAGAGAATCTCGTTCACCAGCATGTCCGCAGTCTCGATACCGACACCGATGATCCGCGCAAGAAGGCGAACCATCGCGAGCGGACCCTTCTCCGTGTCCAGAACGACCGAGAGCTGCCGCAGCCGTTCGTGCTCGATCTCGTGGATTTGTTCACGCAACAGGTGAAGCCGTCCGAGATTACGGCGCAACTCGGCTCGGCTTCGTTCTGGCAGGGGCATACCTTCCGCCGTATGCAGAGCTTCCAATTTCTCGGCAGCCTTGCGCAGATTGGGTTTGAAGGTGCGAATGCCGAAGCGAGCGAGGATTGCCTTGATGCGGTTGACGATCCGTGTACGTTCGCGGACGAGATTGTCTCGTTCACGGTTCGGACGGTGGCCCTCCTCCTCATTGATGGTTGGGATGGCTGCCATGCTGCAGTGGCGCTTCTCGCCCCGCAGCCAGCCAAGAAAGGCGCGCATCAGCAGTTCTGTATCAAGGCGATCGGTCTTGGCGCGCCGATGTTCGCGGAAAACCGCTACGCTAGATGGATGTATGACATAAGCCTCGACAGCGTGCGCCTGGAGCCAGCGCGCCAACCAAAAGCCGTCGCGTCCAGCCTCATAGGCGACAACGATGCGCCGGACTTCACGCCCGGCTTGGATGGCTTCGCTGCGCCAGCGGCGCAACAGCCTGAGCACCGAATCCGGGTCGGCATCGAGCTTCATGAGAGGGTTACGTTCAAAGCCAGGGACCGTCGCAGCAACGAGCCACTTTGTCTGGCTCATCTCAATCACTGCGACCAACGTGATGTCCTGATCAAGGGTAGTAAGGGATTTGCTTGCATCAAAGGATGGTGACATGGGGGCGCTCCTTGGGTAGCTGCTCAACAGCGCCGAAGGTGCCACACACTCGCCGCCGCCCATAGCATCTACAGCGCTATCGAGGGCGCGCTCGCGAGCGGCTTCGCTATCGCCGAGCTATACCTGCTCTGGCAGGTGACCTCGTTCGATGCTGAGCCACTTTCACTCGGCCCCTCGTAAAGCCTTCGATGCGCAATCTTGTCGTGTCTGGAAACGGACAAGAATGTCGAAGCCCTACCAATGGGTAGCCTCATACGGGCCGATACTACGGAGAGATGAGTAGCGCCAACGGTGCGCGTATTCGGCACGCAATTTGCTCGATCTGTCATCGGAGGCGATGTCGGCAGAGCGATATGGAGCTCAGCGGGCTCTGATGAACAGCCTTGCGATCCAAGTTGAGCCCGTCAGCGTCTGAGCGCGGGAGAAACCATATGGCGACCAAACCGGTTCCAGATCATGTCCCGCCGGAAATGGTGGGCGACTTCAGTCTTTTTACGTCACCAGGCATGTCCCCGACGCCCAATGGCGACCCGCACGCAGCAGTCGCTTGCGTGCATGCCGGGCCGTCGATCTTTTATTCGCCGTGGAATACGCGCGCCGGGCTGGGTACTTGGGTCATCACTCGCGCCGCAGATCAGCGGCGTGTGCTCCAGGAGACCGAAGCCTTTTCCAGTCATCGCAGCATTTTCGCATCCGCACTGGGCGAAGACTGGCCCATGATCCCGCTCGAACTCGATCCACCGTCCCACGGAGTCTTTCGCTCACTGCTCAATCCGCTGCTTTCGCCAAAGCGGGTAACGGAATTGGAACCGACTATCCGCGAGCGAGCGGCAACGCTCATCGACAGGATCGCCTCGTCGGGCACAAGCTGCGACGTGATGAAGGATTTCGCCTTTCCTTTCGCGGTCAACATCTTCCTTCGCTTTCTCGGACTGCCGGATCACCGTCTCGATACATTTGTCGGCTGGGCGAAAGATCTGCTCCACGGCGACGATGTGAGACGGCCGGCGGCGGCTCGGACGATCGTGTCGTTCATTGACGAACTGGCGGCGATGCGCCGCAAAAAGCCCGTCGACAATTTCATGAGCTTCATCGTGCAGGCACAGGTCGAGGGTCGCGGCCTGACAGACGAGGAGGTCCGGGGCATTGGCGTGCTTATCTTCGTGGCGGGGCTCGACACGGTCGCTGCAGCCATAGGCTTTGACTTGGCCTATCTCGCGCGCAACCTGAAAGATCAGGAATTGCTGCGCAACGAACCGGACCGGATCGTGCTCGCAGCCGAAGAATTGCTGCGCGCCTATCCAAGCGTTCAGATGATCCGCGTGGCAAGGAAAGATGTCGATTTCGAAGGCGCGCCGATCCGCAAGGGAGACTATGTTTCCTGCGCCACGATGATTGCAAATCGTGATCCGACGGAATTCGAATCCCCCAATACGGTCGATCTGACGCGACAGGACAACCGCCACGCCGCCTTTGGCTATGGTCCCCACCGTTGCCTTGGCTCACACCTTGCCCGGCGGGAGATTGTCATTGGCCTGGAGGAGTGGCTGGCGCGCATACCGCCCTTCCGGATCAAGGAGGGAACAGCACCCATCACCCATGGCGGCCATGTGTTCGGGATCGAAAATCTGGTCCTGGACTGGGCTTGAGTAACCCCCGCCCTGGGCCGGGCCACAGACGTTGGAGGTAGCTGTGCGCATTATCGTTCACAACGCCAGATGCCAGGGTCATGCGCGATGCGCGGCGCGAGCACCGGCAGTCTTCAGGCTCGATGAGGCGGGCTACATCTTACCAGGTAACATTGATGTTGCGGATGGGGAGCAACTGCTGGCCTCAGATGGCGTGCGGTCCTGCCCCGAACTTGCGCTGGAAGTCGATGATCCACCCGCCGCGCGAATCCTATCGGAAGCCACCCGCAAACCGACGGCCGGCGTCCCGGAGCACCTCAGAACCACGGAAGAGCCGATGGACCAAGCAAAAATTACCGAACTACTCAACCGTGAGGCGATCCGTGACTGCCTTTATCGGTACAGCCGCGGGATAGACCGCGCCGATGAGGCGGCACTGCGCAGCGCGTACTGGCCCGATGCGCATGACAGTCATGGGGCCTATCGCGGCTCAGCCGAGGGCTTCGTTCGGTTTGCGCTCGGTGTCTTCAAGACCGGACCGCGCAACGTCCATCAAATCACGAACATCCTGATTGAATTTATCAACCCGGCAGAAGCTGCTGTCGAGAGCTATTTCTCCGCGCTCCAGCGCGGCCCAGACAATGACGGAGGAGTACGCCAGATGCTGCTATGCGGCCGTTACTGCGATCTGTTTCAGAAGAGGGAAGGGGAGTGGCGGGTTGCCGAACGGACGGTGGTCTACGATTGGCTCGAGGAGCAGATCCCACCGGCGGTACTTGAGACAGAACGGTTCGGGCCGCGACAGCCCATTGGAGCACCGCACCCGGACGATCCGGTCTACGCGCTCGGGAAGCGTCGCATTGCTTCCCGCGACGATGCCTTCTCAGCTTCCGAACGGGAGAGACGCATCAGTGGGGACGACGGGCTATGACAACTTTGCAACGCCATTAGCGGTCCCCCAGACCAACCCTGCCCGGTTAAGATGCGGCCGGCAGGGTTGCCTTTCCGCCCGCGACAGCGCGACCGCGACAGCGATCCGCTCTACCGCCACGAGCGCGCCGAGGACGTCGGTCTGCCTCGATTGGCTGGACCAGGCAGAGCCGCTCATCGAGGTAAGCGTCTGTACCTCGAGGGGTCCCTTATCCCTTTCGGCTATCCAATTGGGAGTTGGACTGCAGCCGAAGCGGACGACCTCTATCTGGTAACACAACCGACCGTCACCAGCACATATTGCTCTACTGCGGCGCATCGATCCGCACGCACAACATCGAGGGCAGAGATTCTGAGCCTCCTGGAGAAAGTTCTCATGACGCAGGCAGGACGCATCGTCATCGTAACAGGCGCCACTGGCGGGATCGGCCGTGCCCTGGTCAATATTCTTGCCGCAGATGGAGACACTGTTATTGCGGTGGACCTCCCGGGGAGCGGCGTGGTTGAACTGGCCCGTGGTCTCGGCGAGCCGCATCTCGGCCTCGAGTGCGATCTCTCGCGAGAGGAAGATATCGTCGCGCTCTATGGCCAGGTCGAAGCACAGTTGGGGCAAATCAGCGTCCTCATCAACAACGCCGGAGTGGGACCCACTATAGTCGCCACTGTCGACACCGATGTCGATGACTTCCGACGCGGCCTGGCGGTAAACCTGATTGGGCCGTTCCTCATGGCGGGGGCGAGACGCATGAGGCCCGCGGTGCCATCGTCATCGTCGCTTCGATGTCGGGCGTAGTAGGCAATCCCAAGCGCAATGCGTACGCAGCCTCGAAAGCGGGCCTGATCTCGTTGACGAAGTCGCTTGCATGCGAGTGGGCTTCTCGCGGTATCCGGGTGGCTGCGGTAGCGCCGGGCTGCGTGCGCACGCCGATGATTGCAGAACTGGACCGAGCGGGCAAAATTGACCTCGCGGCGATGCGCCGTCGTGTGCCGATGGGGCGCCTGGCTCGTCCCGACGAAATCGCCAGGGTTGTGAGTTTTCTGGCCAGCGCGCAGGCATGCTACGTCACTGGATCGGTGCTGGCGGTCGACGGCGGCTGGATGTCATTCAACCAACCCGGGGATGCCAGCCCTGAGGTGGAAGGAGTCCTCAGAACCGAACTCTCCCGTCCGGCCGAATGCACCGACGCGCGAGTCGTGCTCGTCACGGGCGGCGCAAACGGTATAGGCGCCGCTGTTGCTCTCCGTTTTGCCGCGAACGGTGACACCGTCGTGATCGCCGATAAAGGTAGCGCCGCAGCGACACTCCTGGCTGCATTGCTCGGCGGAAAGAACACAGCGAAATCCGTCGATGTGGCAATCGAGAGCGAGGTGGTGGCTCTGTTTGAGGGGCTGAGGGGGCGCTTCGGCCGCCTTGATATCCTTGTCAACGGTGCTTCTATCGACACTTTTGCGGCGGGCGTCGAACAAATGCCTGCAGAGATCGAACGTGTCCTGCATGTCAATCTCACCGGCGCCTTCACTTGCGCGCGTGAAGCGATCAAGATGATGCGCCCCGGCGGCATGATCCTCAACCTGGGATTGATCAACAGCTTTGTGCCCTTCGCGCCGCGTCATGCCTATGGCGCCTCGAAGGCGGGGATGGACATGCTGACCCGCTGCATGGCGGCCGAACTGGGGCCAATCGGCATTCGCACAGCCACCGTCGCTCCCGGCTACATCCGCACGCCTGCCATTCGTGAGTTGGCGAAGGCCCGCCGCATCGACACGAAAACGATCGAACGGCGGATCCCCTTGGGTAGGAGGGGACGGCCGGAAGATGTTGCAGATGCTGCTTTTTTCCTGGCTTCGTCCGACGCCTCATACATCAACGGCTCGATCCTCTATGTGGACGGCGGCTGGACCGCGTTCGGTGACGCAGGAAACGCCAGCGGCTCTACGACGAATGCTTTGCGAAGGCCGCTGGTTGAACATCGACCATTCGCCAGGCGACCGGGTGCGGTTCATGAAAGCGGAGACCCCGGCTTGGGACGCGCCCGCAGCGCGGCCCCAATCGAAGATGTCGGCGGGGCAACGTCCCTCGGGATGGGGACAAGCTCTCCGGGCGTGCCCGCAACCGCGAATCGCACAGGGGCCCAGAGCAACGCGGTGCTCTGCCAGGCGCCTGATCCGAGGCAATCGGTGTCTCGGACGAGCGCATTTCCAGATCCGCCAACCAGCAGCAAACAAGGAAACACAGTGGAATTCGCCACCTTCATCCTGGCCGCCCAACGTGGCTATCATCAATCCTCCGACATCGTCATCCGAAACTCCATCGAACAGGCCGTCGTTTCGGAGCAGGCCGGCTTCGGCACAGCCTGGTTCGCAGAACACCACTTCAACAATTACAGCCTGATTCCGTCGCCTTTGATGATGGTGGCGCACTGCGCCGGCGTGACGAGCACCATTCGCCTCGGCACTGCCGTCTGCGTGCTGCCGCTCTACAAACCGCAGCGCCTGCTCTCCGAGATCGGCTTCGCCGATATCGTTGCGAACGGTCGCCTGGATCTCGGCGTCGGCTCGGGATACCAGCAGTGCGAGTTTGAGCGCTTCGGCGTCAATATCGATGAGGCGCCGGCCATCTTTTCGGAACACTTGGACATCCTTCTGAAGGGTCTCAACCACAATATCTTCGAGCACGATGGCCCCTACGAGAAGATACCTCCGACGGCGATTTCGGTACGCACCGTCCAAAGGCCTGCCCCGCCGATCTGGATGGCCGGCGGGCCGGCCCGCATGAAACGGGCCTACCGCGAGGGCCACAATTACTTTGTCACGGCATTCCACGACGGCCTGGAGACTTTGAGAACGTTGCGCGGAGCGATCGAGAAGGCAGCGGCTTCCGAGGAGCGGAATGTCGCCGATGCCAAGGTATCGCTGCTGCGTTGCTGCTATGCCAGCGACAACGAGGCGGAGATCAACAGCTATCTCGACAACGCCCGTTTCCAGCGCCGCCTGTCGGAGGCGTTGCATCAGCGCCGCCAGCAGAGCCATGACGGCTATCTGCTGCAGGAAACGCCCACCCAGAAGGATCTATCGTTCGAGGCAATGCGCAAGAACCTGCCGATCGGCAGTTTGAATCGCGTGATTGATCGCTTGCTGGAAGAGATCGACATCCTCAAACCGGATCAGATTGCAACCCAGACCCAGCTGGGAGATTTCGACCAAAAGACAATGCTGCGCCAGCTCGAACTTTGGGGAGACAAGATCATTCCCGCGATCAACAAGGCGCTGGGTAATGCGCGGGTTTGAATTCGCGATGGGTTATGCTCCTTTCCCGCAGCCGTTAGTCGTTCAGGTGGCATAACGCACGTTCAACGGCCGGCTCATGAATGGAACTTGTATGCTTTCGATGAGTAGCGCTTTCGTTACCCTGGACGGCTCCAGGTGGTGCCCGAATATCTCACCTTTCGAGGGCTCCGCTTGTGCGGGCTAAGGCCGCTCTGCTGGAAAGTCTGCTCGCGCGCGGCGCTTTCAGGGCGTCGTTTTTCTGGTGAAATCCTCGCACTTGCGACGGGTAGCGCGGTGACTTCGAAGGCGAGCTAGATCGCATGATCATGGCGCCGACCCCGTCGGCCGCTGCACTGGGGTTGAGCCTGCGCAGCGTGTGCCCGAAAGACTGCCAGACCCATGTTGCTGCTGGCAGAGCCGCTGTGGACGAGACAAACCAGGAGAACGGGACCATGTCCGCTCAAAACGATGTGTGTGTCGGCGCCGGCCAACGGCCTGCGATCGGGCCGGAGAAGGGGTTCGACGAGCATGTGCTTGCCTGCGTCCTCTCGTGTGCGCTGAAGGAGGTCGAGGCCGGCGAGGCGACAGCGACGGAGTCAACCGGCCTTTCCCTTACCGAGCTGCGCGAGATCCTGCCCCGCAGTTTCCCCGCTGCCGCTATGGCAGCCTTGGCCTTCAAAGACGCCAGCGACCCTGAGCCGCTTATGGAGGAAGAACTTCTGCGCGGCCTGCTGCTGGCGCATGCCCGGCCGAGCGACCCGGCGAGCGCCCGCTTCGCTAAGATCCTCGCCCGGCGCGCCATGCGCAATGGCCATCTGTGGCAAGACCTTGGGCTTCTCAACCGGGCCGAGCTCAACCGCCTGCTTGCCATGCATTTTCCGACGCTAGCGGCGGGCAACGCCCAAAACATGAAATGGAAGAAGTACTTTTATCGCAAACTCTGCGAGGCCGAAGGGTTCTCGCTATGCACTGCGCCCAATTGCCGCGAATGCAGTGATTTCGAAAGTTGCTTCGGCCCGGAGGAAGGCGAATGCGAAGAACGCGTCACATTGATTTAAGGGCCGCTTTCGTCACGAGGCCTTGAGGCCTCGATCGCCGTCGCGCCACAAGCGCTTTTCCCTGCGCCGCTGTATGGAGGAGGGGATATTCATCGCCTCGCGATATTTAGTGACGGTGCGGCGAGCGAGATGGATGCCGCATTCCTTGAGCCGGTCAGCGATGTCATCGTCCGAAAGCACGTTATCAAGGGATTCTTCGGCGACCATCGCTTTGATCCGATGGCGGACGGCTTCGGCGGAGTGCGCGTCACCGCCTTCGCAGGAGGCGATCGCGACAGTGAAAAAGTACTTAAGTTCGAACACCCCGCGTGGGGTAACCATGTACTTGTTCGACGTCACCCGGCTTACAGTCGACTCGTGCATGTTGATCGCGTCAGCGACCGTCCTGAGATTGAGGGGTCGTAGGTGGGCGACGCCATATTCCAGAAAGGCCTCCTGCTGGCGCACGATTTCGGTCGCGACCTTAAGGATGGTCTTGGCTCGCTGATCGAGGCTGCGGATTAACCAGTTCGCGTTTTGCAAGCATTCGTTGATAAATGTCATGTCTTTCGATTTTTTGGCGGCTCGGCATGAAACCTCCGCGACATAGCTTTGGTTGATCAGCACCCTGGGCAGCGTGTTCGGATCGAGCTCGATCTGCCATCCACCTCCGGGCGAGGGCGTGACCCAGACGTCCGGTACAACGCATTCCGGCGCGCCCGATTGGAATGCGTTTCCAGGCTTGGGATCGAGCGCACGGATTTCCTGCAGCATATCGAGAAGATCCTCTTCATCGACGCCGCAACGCTGCTTCAACGTCTGAAAATCGCGTTGCGCAAGCATCTCAAGGTTGGCAATCAAAACCGCCATCGCCGGGTCGAACCGGTTTCGCTGGCGCAGCTGTATCTCAAGACATTCGCCGAGAGTTCGTGCGAAAATTCCCGGCGGATCGAAGTGCTGCAAGGTACCTAGAACCCGTTCCACATCGGCCGGAGGAATGTTCTTGTACCCAGCCAGGTCCGAAGGACTTGCCTGAAGATAGCCAGTGTCATCCAGATGACCGGCAAGCTGACTAGCAATCAGCCGTTCGTGCGGTGTGAAGGCAGTGAGGGAGATCTGACGAGCGACATGGTCGTGCAAAGTTTCGGCTAAGGCGACAAACTCCTCGAAGGCAGGACGATCACCAGGCGCGGTGTTGGTCTCGTTCGGCTGGGATTTCCCTTGCCGGGGATGGTCCGGGGGCCCGCTCCAGGTCGGTCCTGCAGCCTCGCCAGACAGCCCGTCGTCGTTTGGCGCATGCTCCAGAAGCGGATTCTTCTCGAGCTCCTGGTCCACGAACTGATGCAGTTCGGCATGCGTCAGTTGCAGCAAGCGAATCGACTCGATGAGTTGAGGCGATGCTGCAAGAGACTGTTTCTGAAGTAGGCCAAACGATGATTTCATGGTCAGCTCGGTATTCCTGTCAAAGAAGCTCTTGGCCGCGGCTAATTGGATCTCTCACAGGTCGACGCTTCTGACGCGCGTCACGTTTGGACACCTCACGGGACGCGCCTTAGAGTTTCGCCTTTTGTGCTCGGTCTCGTCCAAGACACCGCTGCACATGGTCGATGTACACCAGGTCATGCAGCGGTCTTCAATTTGTGAAGGACGTTCTGCGGGGATGAGACGCCATAGGGATCGGTCTCGCAGTTGTCGGAGAAACCTTCCTCCTCAAACCACTGCTCCACCACGCCATCATTGACCAGAGCCGCGTAGCGCCAGGAGCGCATACCGAAGCCGAGATTGTCCTTGGCAACCAGCATGCCCATTTTGCGCGTGAACTCGCCTGAACCGTCCGGGATCAACTCGACCTTCTGCAGCCCCAAGGACTTCCCCCATGCATTCATGACAAAAGCATCGTTGACGGAGAGGCAATAGACCGCGTCAACTCCTTCCTTCTTAAATTCCTCATAGAGATCTTCGAAATTTGGCAGTTGGTAGGTCGAGCAGGTCGGGGTGAAAGCGCCAGGGAGCGAGAACAGGATGACGCGCTTGCCGGCGAAGTAGTCGTCGGATGTTCTTTCCTCCCAGCGGTATGGATTTGGCCCCTGGACTGAATCATCGCGAACACGCGTGAGAAACGTGACGAAGGGAACCTTCTTTTGACCGGTCATCAACTTGCTCCTTTAGAAAAAACTGGCGCACCGGATTTTGGCTGAGGCTGGCGCCACCGCGCCAGGGCCCGCATGCCGGTCACGAGGTGAGATCCTCGCGGCTCCAAATCTCACTTCCCCATCCGAGTGTATGAGAACGGCCCGGCTCACCAGCCATCCACAAAGCAGGTACCAACAACTGACCACGCAACAGACCGGCGCGACTGAACTGGTTCAGCGCAATTGTCTGGACTTTTGCCGCTGCCCGTTGCTCGGCCTCGGGCGATCGTAGAGAGCTTCGTGTGTCAGCCATGGTTCGGCAAATAGCTTTCTTGTGATTTGATGGGCTCTAGCCACGAGCAGCAAGCGGCATGCCATTTCCAATGAAGCTGCTCCCGCACCAACGCTTTCGCTTCAGGACGACGTCTTCGCCAAGCCGGATACGCGCTATAACCGTCGCGTCATCACACTGAACAAAAGTCCTGTGTAACGCGGATACTCACGCTCCGCACCGGCTGGCAAAGGACGGACCAGACAGCGCAAGCCGATGCAATACCGCACACCGGCGGGCACTGCAGCAACTGCATAGTGTCTGCCCCGGCGTGTTTTTGTGCGACTAACGCCAACGCAGGCCCGGGGCAGCAAGCCGTGGCCATCGGGGATCGCCCTGGTCCAGAGTCGATGAGGATCGAATTCGAATCGGGTACGATTTTTACATGCTTGGCGTTCCAATTAGTCTCGCCGAGCGTCTCTATCGAAACCTCTCGTGTCGGAAACTCGACAAGAATTGTCGCAAGGCCGACCGAAAGGTCGCCAAGCCGCTGGTTAGCGGGAAGCGGTGGAACGCAACGGAGCGCCAACCGGGCACGCAAATTGCTCCGATGATCTTATCGGTGGGACGTCCGCAATTCGAGGGAGATCGGCGGCGCCGCAACGACGCTCGATGCAGGAGCGCATTGATCTCCCGCTCAACTCGACCCGCAGAGGATTCTGCTGTGACCGATATCGATCGCTTTGCCTGGCAGGCACTAAATCGGCATTTCAAAACCGATGATTTAACGGGTCTCGCTAGCTCGCGCCGTAAGTTTGCTGCCCATTTGCTGCCTGATATTCAAACCGGCATTGAAGAGCAGATTGCACCTTTATCTCCCAAGCTCGTCGGCGTCCACCAGCGGCACGAGTTCGATGCCATGAAATTGTCGGACATGGTGATTCGCGACGGTGAAGCCGTAGCGCTGACACCCTTGCAATAACAGGACGGGATGCCGGGAGCGATGCGGGTTCATCGCCTTCCTGACGTACCCCGGAACGGCGTGGTGCTTTCGGAGGCAACTATGGCGCGTCTTGATGCCAACGTCTTCGACTTTGATCGACACCGAGAGGGGTTGAAGCGCCTCGGCCAACACGCGCAAAAGGGTATTCTGCTTTATGGTCCCCCTGGTACAGGCAAGACACACGTCATCCGTTACGTTTCTGCCAACCTGCCCGGACGCACTACCGTTCTGGTTACGGCTGAGCAGACAGCGGCGATTGGGTTCTACATCGCGTTGGCCCGCACCCTTCAGCCAAGCATCGTCGTGCTTGAGGACGTCGACCTGGTGGGTCGGTCGCGAGAAAACGTATATAGCCCGAAAGCCGAACGTCTGCTCAACCGTCTGTTGAACGAGATGGATGGTCTTGAACCACATGCAGATATCCTCTTCCTCCTGACGACTAACCGGCCGGAGGACATTGAGGACGCGCTCGCCTCGCGCCCGGGCCGCGTCGACGAAGCAATTGAGATACCGCTTCCCGACGCCGGTTGCCGCGAGCGGCTGATCGCGCTTTATGGTCGTGCGCTCGTCTTCGAAAACGGAGCGGTGGCGGACGCCGTCGCGCGCTCGGAGAACAGCAGCGCGGCCTATGTCAAGGAAATGGTCCGTCGTTTGGCTCAACGGAGCCTGGCACGGGATGGCAGTGATGTCGTCTCGCGCGAGGATGTGGAGATGGTCTTCGGCGACACCCAAACCTTGTCGAGCCGACTCAATAGGCGCCTTGTCGGCCTAAGTGAGAAAACCTTAAGAAGACGAGGAGCCGAAGAAGATGAGAGTGGCTGCTGCAACTGATGTTCTGACGGCCAGAGTTCGCGTTGCGCTGGTTTTTCAATGCTGAGTTCTGCACGGCGCCGAAAGTGCCGCATACGTGCGGCCCCGTTCGGGCGCGCCCCCGCCAGGTCACTTTAGCGGATGCGCCCCTTGTCGAGCACGACGCGCTTCCATCTCGGCGCAGTCCGTTCCGACTCAGGTGGATGCCCCGGTGAGCCGATGGTCTCAATTCCGGCCGGGTGTGCTTGCCACTGGTCACGCCGAGGCGGAAGGGCTTGCACCGCCGGCTCTGCAGGTCCACGAGGCGCTGAAACCCGATCCTTTGGGACTTCTTTTCTGTTTCGGCGGCATCTTGAAGGTGATCTGGCACGGTGGCTAGCGGCATGCCGGTTCACCAAACGGCTGAAGCTGGCCGCGATCACTGAGGCGCCGGTTCTGATCTCCACCGCTCGCCTAGCCTACCTGCTCTTAGAAATTGTCCAGGGTAGGCAATTCTGACAAGCCGTTCCTAGGTTTGCTCCTCGGCGCCGCCTTCATGTTGTGGGAGGATCCTTTTGCGGAGCCGCACAGAGAACTCCGTAACAAACTTCTCTGGCTCGCCACCATGGACTATCGCAGCCCCGCGGCGTGCTGATCGGATAATCGCTGCCGCTGCGCCTCTCGCCGCTGGTTCAGTGATCTCTCGGGCCGTCATCCCGGCAACGTCGACTCCGCGACACCTTTTGTCGCGTTTGTCAGGTTCCCGCCACTGGCTCGGCGACCCAAGTCTGTGTTTGCCACAGGCTATCGGCGTGAAAACTAAAGATAAACTTCTGTCGCCGGCTCGATCTGCCAGATCGGCACGAGCTTTGCTCCCTTCGGGGCGAGACGACGGCAGCAGCCGACCGGCCCTCCTGTCGCGGGTCCCGCGATAGACAGATGGAAGGAACCCACCATGGCACGGCCGCACCGCACCCTCCACAATGGGTTGCGAGATGGGTGGGCTGCAGCTCGGCTGGTCAGCATCGACCTTGCTCGCGGCTTGGCTGTCTTCGGGATGTTTGCCGTGCATGTCGGTCCCGACAGCGGCGAAGGACTGGTCGGGCGTGTGATGGAATTCGCCTATGGGCGCTCGTCCGTCCTGTTTGCCGTGTTAACGGGTTTTTCGCTCATCTTGATTACCGGCCGCAACGCGCCGAAATCGGGGGTAGCCAGTAGACAGGCCATTGCCAAAGTCGCAGTTCGTGCCCTTATTCTGCTCGCCCTTGGCTCAATCCTGAAATACCTCGATGTGGCGTACGAGCCCATCCTGGCATACTACGGGGTCTGCTTCCTGTTGGTCCTGCCGCTCTATCGGCTCAGCGCACAGCAACTCGGTTTGCTCGCCGCGGCGACAGCATTGGTTCTCCCGCAAGTGCGCTTCCTGCTTCTCCCAATGTTTGGCTCCGAGAGCTCGGCCCCCGAGGTGTTCAAGCTTTTGGTCAGCGGCGACTATCCCGCGTTGACCTGGGTTCCTTTTTTGATCGCAGGCATGGCCATTGCGCGCTTTGACCTTCGCACGCGCGCAATGCATTGGTGCCTTGGTCTAGCTGGCGTCGCGCTGGCCGTGTTAGGCTTTGGGGGATCCTCGCTCGCGCTGCATTTGCTG
>NZ_RZSW01000400.1:0-5992 GCF_003997375.1 Mesorhizobium sp. M5C.F.Ca.IN.020.29.1.1
GGCCGTGGAAGAATTGGCCGGCGCCGGCGGCGTAAGCCGACGCGGGATCAGTAGGTGCGGCGGCTTCCAGCGCAGTAAGCGTGCTGTCGCGGTCCGCTACGGTTTTTGCCTCGAACAGGGCGGCCGGTTCGGGCGCTGCGGCCCCGGCGGAAGAAACCGGCAGCAGCAGAATAAGGGCGGATGCCAGCAGGCTCGAAAATCGCGTCATCTTGGTCCTCCGGTATGCCGTTCGGCGGCAACCATATACGCATCTTGTGTGTTACGCCTACTGCGGGCATCTGGCAGCACGATTCCGAACGGAGGCGCTTCGCTATATCGTGCGCATCGTCTACCGTGGCCGTTCATCCCGGTGCAGGCTGCGCGTGTCGAACTATCCGTTTTCCTACAAATTGTCTTGGCTGCCACGCTTCTTGAAGCCCTCGCTCAGCGGCGATCAACAAGGCTTTGCGCCGGCAGCCGCAGCGACGATGGTGCCGCCGCCGGCGCGGACGGTGCGGCTCGCTTTCGTCGGCGATATCTCGGCGGTGGCCAATCGCAGAGCGCCGCAATGCGACCCGGCGATCGCCATGTTGCTCGGCTCCGCCGATCTGGTGATCGGCAATTGCGAAAGCCCGGTGGTGGAGCGGCCGAGCGCGACGACGGGAACGAAGCTTGGCACCCATCATGCCATGACCGAGCGGTTTCTCGCCGAGGCGCTGGCGGCCGCCGGCATCTCGCGCGAGAAGCTGGTTTTGTCGCTCGCCAACAACCATGTGCTCGACCAAGGCGTCGAGGGTTTCGACGAGACCGTGGCGGCGCTGACCCGTCTCGGCATCCGCAGCATCGGTACCGCCGCCGGCGGTCCGGTCGAGCGCCTTGCGGTCGGACCGCTGACAATTGGCTTAGCCGCCTTCACGCTGTGGCGCAATGCCGGCGCGGCTGCGTTCGCGGGCCGTGTGTCGATGCAAGCCGACCCGGCACGATGGCCGCGCGGCGCCGCCGTCGACCTCACCTGTGCCGTGCCACATTGGGATTGGGAATTCCGGCATTTTCCACAGGCCGCAACGCGGGCATTGGCACGGCATTTGGCCGCGCAAGGCGTCGGGTTGATCGCTGGCCATCATGCCCATGTCGTGCAGCCTGTGGAGCGGATCGGCAAGGCGCTCGTCGCCTATGGGCTCGGCGATTTTCTAGGCACCGCCTTTGCGCGCCAGCCGTGGCCCGGCCGCATGGGGGGCATCCTGACCGCCGATATCAGCGCTGACGCCGGCACGCGTGGCGCCATTGCCGCCTACCGGCTGCATCCCTTCATGCGGCTGCGCGCCGGCGACCATGAGCGGCTGGTTCCCGTTGAGGCGCTGGAGGGCGCATTAAGGCAAAAGGTTACGGCCCGTTTCGTTGCGGTTTTTGGTAACGGAAATTGATAGCCATAGTTGACTGGTGCTCGGATGAATCGTGTGGGCTCACCCACCATCCCAACGCTGTAGTCGCGCGACTTTCCGCAAAATCGGCTATTGTCCGAGCTGGGTGTTCGGTCTTTCGACGGTGGGATGGCGATGGAAGCAGCGGATTTCATGCCTGATGAAGCTGACATCGCCGGCATCAAAAGGAATCTCGAGGCCTATGAGGTCGGAAGGGCTGCGGCCTACCGGCAAGTCCGCTGGCGGGTGCCGCTGTTCATCTCCCTGCTGCTGGTATTCGTGGCGCTGGTGGCTTGGCTTTTCAACACGGTCGCCGATCCATACGAGCGATGGTTCTCGACGCCGCATGTGCTGCTCTATGTCGTCGGGTTCGTGGCGGCGATCCTGCTCTATTTCCAGGCGATCAAGCCGGCGAGCACCTTGCAGCAATCGTTCCGCAAAACGCTGTTGCCGATCATCTTCGGTTTCATTGAGGATATGCGGTACCAGCATGAGGTAACGCCGAATTCGTTCGACCGGCTGCCGCGCGAGACGATCGGCACTTTTAACAGCAAGCGCTTCGACGACATCGTATCCGGCCGCTACGAGGGATTTCCGTTCGAGCTTTACGAAGCCGATCTCCGGCAAGGCACGGGCAAGAGCGGCACGATAGCATTCAAGGGGATCGTCGTCGCCTTCGAGACCATCGTGCCGTTCCCCGGCATATTGGTGGCCGCCCGCCGGACTGACGTGGCCGTCGGGTTCTTCCGCGGCATGTTCGCCAGCAAAATGCAGGAATTATCATGCGGCGTGCCCGAGCTCGATGCCGCCTACGACTTCCGCACCGACAATGTCGAGGCGGCGCAGCCGCTGGTGAGTGGCCGCCTGGCGCAGGCGCTGACATGGCTCAGCGAGACCTGGCCTGATGATCCGGCGCGGGTTGCGCTCAATGGCGGCGACGGTTTTCTACTGTTGCCGCAAACGAAGGACTTCTTCGACCTGCCTGATAAATCGGTGCCGCTAGACTACGCCAAGCATGTCGCGCCGATGATATCAGACATGGGCGCGATGCTGGCCACGGCGGCGCTGGTGCGCAAGATCGGCGCAAAGGACGAGGCGGCGGGTTAGCCGCTGACGTTCAGCCATGGTCGGCTGCGATCAAGGCGCTGAGCGGCATCGCCTGAGGGCGCTTACAAACCGTTCGGCATTTTCGCCGCCAGCCAGTTCGCCGACCGCTTGGCCATTCCGAGGGTCGCGGATGCGGCGCGGCCAAGGTCGGTTTTGACCAAGGCGTAACCGTTCTTCGTGCGATACAGCACCGAGCGTCCGCCATCGACCGCGGTTTCAAAGGCGACCGGCCTGGCAGCCTCTGTTTCCGTGGCTGTTGCCTGCGACCCGACAGCAACGCTGGGCCGACGGCTCAATTCGGACGGGAGTGGGTCGGTGGCGGTCTGCGCTGCCACCGCCAACTCAAGCGTCGAGCCGGTCGCGGCAAGCCGCGACGAGGTCTGCGTCGTGCGGCAGATGCCGGACACGAGCGGGTAGTTGAAATTGCGCGCGTGCGACATCTGGCTTTTCATCGCTGCTTCGCAATCGGCGATGGTCGACCACTTGGCCGGCGTCTCGCCGATATACTCGCAAAGCCTGGCATCGCAGTCGCAGCCGACGATGGTCATGGCGACAAGGGTGGTCTTAATCACGGTCTTGTCCCTTCGAATTGCCTTGGCGAGTGCTACAAGGACGTGCGGCGCTGGTGCGTTCACCAATTGCCGTAGATCAAGGCGGGATTTGGCCGCGATTGTGGAATGTGCGTGGTGAAGTACAAGAGAAGGTTTCAGGAGTTCCGCCTGTGGCCGAACTTCATCAGTAGTCGCAGACGTGCTCAAGCGTGGCGCCTGCCTTCATCAGTGCCGGCAGAACGGAGTGCAGCTCGATTGCGCCTGGTGATGAAGATCGTGCCCTCGGCACCGCAGATCGCGCTCGGCCAAGGTGTCCGGCGTACGCTGAAGCCGCGCCAACAACATCGCGGGGATGGCCATGAAAGACAGTCGGCGCCGGGATTTCTCCCAGCGCCTCCCTGTCAGATCAGGACACGGTCGCGGCAGCAACTTCCGTAAAGACGTCGCGCCATGCCAGCCTTGATGTTGACGGTCCTGCCAGCCACCGCTCGAGGGCAGCGTCCGTTCGGGACCTCGCCAGTCTCCACCCTTGTGAGCTTCGTCCAGCGCGCCATCGAAGGTTTTTGCCGTCCTTCATGGCAGCATCGGTCCGCCGTAGGCGTTCGCACGCTTTCCGCGGCCCCGTAGGTCTCGGCATCCCTCGTCAAAACAGGCAAGCCTGCTTTCATTCAGGGGCCGTACGGGCCTCAGGAAATCCGCCGTTTCGCTTTGTCTTTCGACTTGGCAATCGGTAGCCGCCTGAGATGGGTTTAATGTACGCCGAGTGAGCGTTTGGCGAAACAGCCGCGAGCCTGTGGATAGCGGGATTATCGGGGACTGAGCTCGGCGGCCGAGCGTTTTTTCGAGGGGGGTCGGGACACGCCCAATCTGCGGCGAGCAGCATAATCAAACATTCGGCTCTTGCCCCACATCGCGGCGCGGGCTTCAATGCCGGCAAAGGATTTTAGGACACCAGTGTCGCTGCGATCCTTTGGGAGGGCGTTCTTGAAGGTCGGGGTGGTTCTCAATCCGATTGCCGGTGGCAGCCGGCTCAAACGGCATTGGCCGGAGGTCAGTGCTTCGCTCAGGAAACATTTCGGCGATTTCGAGCTGCGCGAAACGCAGGCGACCGGCGACGCCGAACGGCTGGCGCTCGTCCTTGCAGCCAGCGGCTTCGACCTGGTGATCGCGGCGGGCGGCGACGGCACCGCCAGCGAAGTGGCCGACGGGCTGCTGCAGGCGTTTGTGGAAAGCGGCCGGACGGCCGAACTCGGCCTGCTGCCTTGCGGCGCCGGCGTCGATTTCGCCCGCGGGCTCGGCCTATCTGGCGAGGTCGACCTGACGTTGAAGCGCATCGCCGATGCCAAGGCCCACAACGTCGATGCCGGCCGCATCTCCTATGTCGACGACCATGGCGCGCTGGCCAGCCGCCATTTCATCAACATCGCCAGCCTCGGGCTTTCAGGCGCCACGGACCGCGCGGTCAACGCCGACAAGCGCAAGGGCAAGGTGTCGGCCAAGGCGCTGTTCTACTGGCGCACCGTGTGGGAATTCATGCGCTACCGGTTCCAGGACGTGGTGATCACCGTCGATGACGGCGTCCCGGTCGAGGCGCGCGTGGCGCTGGTGGCGGTGGCCAACGGAAAATTCTTCGGCGGCGGCATGATGATCGCGCCGGATGCCGAACTGGACGACGGTCAATTCGACATCGTCATCCTGCGTGCGGCCGGCAAGCTGAAACTGATCTGGGACATCCGTCTGCTCTATGGCGGACGGCACCGCAACCATCCGGCAATCACCATTTTGCGTGGCAAGAAAGTGGTTGTCGAACCGCTCGGTGATGCGCAAAAGAACGCCGCGCTGCTCGACGTAGACGGCGAATCCCCCGGGCGCATACCGGCGACCTTCGAGATCCTACCCGGCGCGCTGACGCTCAGATATTGAATCAAGGTGTTGAGACTTTGATTCAGCTCGTTTCGATCGTGATTCTGGCGATCCGGCCAATATGCTGGAATCGCTTCACAATCCGCCTGTCAGGTCTCGCTCTTGGCAGGAAAAGCCCGGCGTTCTTGCGTGTAAATACTCTTCACCCGTTTGCGCGGCAAACTGGTGACGACGTTTCTAAAGACAGCTCACGGCATCAACGGCGTCTGCATCATCTGCAGATGCAGGTCCTTGCCGGTCCAGGGATGCGCCTCGCAGACCGCTTCGTCGAGTTCGACGCCAAGGCCTGGTTCCATCGACGGAATGACGTTGCCGTCCTGCCATTCGATCTTTTTCTTCAGCAGCTTTTCGTGAAAGCCGTCCCACTGCTTCAGCGATTCCAGAATGAGGAAGTTGGGCAAGGTCACGGCAAGCTGGATGTTGGCCGCACCGACGATCGGCCCGCAATAGCAGTGCGGTGCGACCTGGATGTGGTAGACCTCGGCCATGGCGGCGATCTTCTTGGTTTCGAGAATGCCGCCGGAGCGGCCGAGATCCGGCTGCAAAATGGTCGCAGCACGGTTCTCGATGACCCGGGCGAATTCGAACTTGGTCGTCAGCCGCTCGCCGGTGGCGATCGGGATAGACGTGCCGCGCGCCACCTGAGCCATCACTTCCGGCATATCGGGCGGCACCGGCTCCTCGAACCACAGCGGATCATAGGGCTCAATGGCGCGGGCCATGCGCAGCGCGCCCGACGCGGTGAACTGGCCATGCGTGCCGAACAGGATGTCGGCCCTGGTGCCGACCGCCTCGCGGATCGCCTTGATCATGCGGGCGGAGAGGTCGATATCGACGAGACGCGGCTGGTGACCGTCAAACGCGGTGTAGGGGCCGGCCGGGTCGAGCTTGACGGCAGTGAAGCCCTGCTCGACATATTCGAGCGCGCATTCGGCCGCCATATCGGGATCGTTGTAGACGTTCTTGCCGCGCGCATCCTCCGAGTGGACGCTGCCGCTGTGTGGGTAGAGG
>NZ_RZSW01000401.1:0-5990 GCF_003997375.1 Mesorhizobium sp. M5C.F.Ca.IN.020.29.1.1
TTGTCAGCCTCTTCGAGGACTGGCTTCGCCCGCATTTCGAAAGCGGTGTGCTCGAACCCGTCCTCGAACCCTGGTGGCAGAGCTTCTCGGGGCCGTTCCTCTATTATCCCGGCCGGCGTCTCGTGCCGGCTCCACTGCGCGCGTTTATCGACTTCATCAAGGCATCGGCCGATCGATCCCGACATTCAGCGAAGTCGGCACAAAGAAAAAGGCCACCCGAAGGCGGCCTTTGACCTATGCGGCTGCGTAGAGCTTAGCGCTTGGAGAACTGGAAGGAGCGGCGGGCCTTCGCCTTGCCGTACTTCTTGCGCTCGACGACGCGGCTGTCGCGGGTCAGGAAGCCGCCCTTCTTGAGCACGGCGCGCAGCGCCGGCTCGTAATAGGTCAGCGCCTTGGAGATGCCGTGGCGCACGGCACCGGCCTGGCCGGAAAGCCCGCCGCCGATGACCGTGGCGACGATGTCGTACTGGCCGGCGCGGTTGGCGGCGATGATCGGCTGGTTAAGGATCATCTGCAGGACCGGACGTGCGAAATATTCGGCGAACACCTTGTCGTTGACGACGATCTTGCCAGAGCCGGGCTTCACCCAGACGCGCGCGATGGCGTTCTTGCGCTTGCCGGTGGCATAGGCGCGGCCTGACTTGTCGAGCTTCTGGACATGGACGGGTGCAGCCGGCTGCGTGTTGGTGTTGCCGGTGGCAGTTCCGAGTTCTGCGAGCGAGGAAAGCTCAGCCATTTTACGAAACCTTCTTGTTCTTGGCGTTCAGCTTGGCCACGTCGAGCGTGACGGGCTGCTGGGCGACATGCGGATGTTCCGTGCCTGCATAGACGCGGAGATTCTTCATTTGGCGACGGCCGAGCGGGCCACGCGGGATCATGCGTTCGACGGCCTTCTCGACGACACGCTCGGGAAAACGGCCCTCGAGCAGCTGGCGCGCGGTGCGCTCCTTGATGCCGCCGGGATGGCCGGTGTGCCAGTAATAGACCTTGTCGGTGAATTTCTTGCCGGTGAACACCACCTTGTCGGCATTAATGACGATGACGTTGTCGCCGTCGTCGACATGCGGGGTGAAGGTGGGCTTGTGTTTGCCGCGAAGATGATTGGCGATGACAGTGGCGAGACGGCCGACGACGAGACCCTCGGCGTCGATCAGCACCCACTTCTTCACCACATCCGCAGGCTTCTGCGAAAAGGTTGCCATGAATTGTTGCTTTCGGTTCGGACCTTCCCCATCGACGAACGACAAGGAAAGGCGTTTCTTGTTGCTTGGATTGACCGTGAGCGCTTGCCCGCCGCCAATAACAAAACGGCGGCCTTGCGGGGCCGCTGCTTCGTGAAGGCTTATAGGGGAGGAGAGTTATGCAGTCAAGCTACTTTTCCCGTCATCATAAAAGGATTATTGTGTAAAATCAACCGGTTGTAGTTGAGGTATCATTATACCGCATTCGAATCCATCAAACTTGGTTTAGCGCCGGCCCGGAATAATTGCGGCCAGCAGCAGTTTGATGCCGACGGCGATCATGATCGCACCGGCCAGGCGTTCTTGCCAGACAAGAAAACCGGAGTTGCGTGCCAGCCAGGCGCCGACCGCACCTGAGGCGAAGGCTACAGCCCCCAGGACCAGAAGGCCCGTAGCCTTCATGGTGGTCCCGAGTACGACAAACTGCATCGCCGACGATCCTGTGGAGGCATGGACGAACTGCGGCAGCACTGCGAGCATGAAAACGAGTGCGGTAGGGTTGGTCAGGTTGCAGATCATGCCTTGCCAAAAGGCGCCCGCCAGGCCTCCCTCCTTGGCCGCGACGATGCTGTTTGTTTCCGCTTCGTTGCGCACGAGCAAGAACTTTGTCCCGATTGCAATGAGGTACGCCGCTCCGAGCACTTGCAGCAGGCCATACGAGATAGGCGAGGACGTGATTAGCGATGCAAGTCCCATTGCCAGCAACGGAATCTGGATCACGCCTGCGAAAACGCAGCCGGTCGCCGTTGCCAGTGCCGCCCGCCGGCCCTGTCCGATACCGCGGCTGATTACCAGAAGCATGTCCGGTCCGGGGCCGGACAGCTGATAGCCAAGCACTGCGACCAGGAACGCCAGATAGGTGGGAAGTTCGGGCATGTTTTTGCGGGTCTGATTGGTGCTGCGAACGTTTTGTCGGACGTTTCGTTCCGTTGGGTTCGCTTGGAACGAGCGCAAAACGTATTCGCCGGCAAATCAGGCTTGCGATTGAAAGCTCTTCCTCGGCGGGATCGAATAGGTTCCCGTGGCGTGGGCCACTGTGTGTCCGTCCGGTCCGGCGACGATGTCGATATCGAACAACATCAGGCTCTTGCCCAGCTTCAGGATGCGGCAATGGCCGTCGATCGGCCCGGCCTCGGCCTTGCGGACAAAATTGATATTGAGATTGGTGGTGACAGAAAGCGCATCGGGCCCGGCATGCGAAAGCACGCAGACATAGCCGCCTATGTCGGCCAGCGTGAACAGCGACGAGCCCGACACCGTTCCGCCAGGGCGCAAATGCCGCTCGCCGGCATTCAGCCGCACCGTGCAGCCGCCCGGAAACACGTCGATCGCCTCGTAGAAGGTGAACTGGTTGTTGAGCTGGGGATAGACGCTTTCCATCAAGGCATTGACTTCGGCCGCGGTTAGCACCGGTTTGAGGTTCCTCTGCTCGGCCATTATGTTCCTCGTTGATCGTGCTGATCTCGGCTTGCCGAATAAGGCGGCTGGGCCAATTGTTGCTCATGAGAAAACACGTCTGACGACTGTTCTTCAATCGGCAGCGTGCTAGTTCTTTTGTTCCATGGCCCGCGCATGCGATGCCGCTGGCCGATGAAGAGGTTGGAGAAATGGCTGAAATCGTCGCGATCAAGCCGGCTGTTGCCGAAGGTCCTGTCGTGGCGAGGCTGGACAAGGGCGTCCTGCGCCTCACGCTCGCCAATCCGCCGGCCAATGCCCTGTCGCTGGCGGTCATGGCGGCGCTGACGGCGGAACTCGACCGCGCGAAATCAGACAGATCCGTCCGCGTCATCATCCTGGCGGCCGCCGGAAAGGTGTTCTGCGCCGGCCACGATCTCAAGGAAATGACCGCGCACCGTGGCGATCCCGACCGCGGCAAGGCGTTCTTCGAGGAGACGTTTACCGCTTGCGCGGCGCTGATGCAGTCGATCGTGCGCCATCCCAGGCCGGTGATCGCCGAGGTCGATGGTCTGGCGACGGCCGCGGGGGCGCAACTGGTCGCGAGCTGTGATCTGGCGATCGCCTCGCATGAGGCGACCTTCTGCACGCCCGGCGTCAATATCGGCCTGTTCTGCTCGACGCCGATGGTGGCGCTGTCGCGCAATGTCTCGCGAAAGCACGCTATGGAGATGCTTTTGACCGGCGAGACGATCGATGCTGCGACGGCCAAGGAATTCGGCCTCGTCAACCGGGTCGTGCCGCGCGAATATCTGAATCAGATTGTCACCAAATACGAGCAAACCATTGCCGCCAAATCATCTTTGGTCGTGAAGACCGGCAAGGAAGCCTTCTACGCGCAGGCCGAGATGGGGCTTGCCGAGGCTTATGCCTATACCGGCCGCGTCATGGTCGACAACATGCTGGCGCGCGACGCGGAAGAGGGCATCGGCGCCTTCATCGGCAAACGCAAGCCGGAATGGACGGAGGAATAGACATGGAGCCCCGCATCTCCATTATCACCATCGCCGTCGACGATCTGGAGCGCGCCACACGCTTCTACGAGGCGATGGGCCTGACCCGCCATGCTGGAATCACCGATGGCGTCGCCTTCTTCCAGATGGGCGGCGTCATTCTCGGGCTGTTTCCGCGCGAAAGCGCCGAAGAGGATTCAGGCATCACCTTCGGCACGGCGCCGTCGGCGATCTACCTCGCTTACAACACCCGCTCCGACACGGAAGTCGATCACATGCTGGCGATGGCCGAGAAGGCCGGCGGTCGTATCGTCAAACCGGCCGGTCGCGCCTTCTGGGGCGGCTGGTATGGCTATTTCGCCGACACGGAAGGGCATGTCTGGGAAGTGGCGCACAATCCGGCTTTTCCGATCGCGGAAGACGGCAGCATCTCGCTGCCGGGCTGACCGCCGTCGCATGGCTCCTCGCAAGCAACTGACGCGGCTGAATGCGCCCTATCTCAAGCGCATCCTGATCGAGCCCAGCCGTGTCGCAGATTGGGAAAAATATCCCTGGAATCTGCCGATCTTCCGCAGCCACGATTTCGAACTCGAATTCACCACGCCGATCACCATCATCGTCGGCGAGAACGGCACCGGCAAATCGACGCTGCTCGAGGCGATCGGCGCGCTGGCCGGATACGATGAAGCCGGCGGCGGCAAGGGCTACATGCCCATCGACCACTCCCGCGCCATCGACAGGAGGGGCGCGGCGCTCGCCGCAACGATGCGCGGCCACTGGCTGCCAAAGGTCACCGCCGGCTGGTTCTTTCGCGCCGAATCTTTTTACTCCGTGGCGCGCTATCTCGACCAAGCGGCGCTGGATTCTGGTGCGGCGCCGCCCGATTTCCTGTCCTGGTCGCATGGCGAGGGCTTCATCCGCTTCTTCGAGGAGCGCTGCCGCCGGCAAGGCATCTACATCCTCGACGAGCCCGAAAGCGCTTTGTCGCCGACGCGTCAGATCGAGCTGATCAAGATGCTGCGGCGGATGGATCTATCAGGCACGGCGCAAGTGATCATGGCGACGCATTCGCCGCTGCTGATGGCCTGTCCCGGCGCGCGGCTGTTCCGCATCAGCCGGTTCGGCCTCGACCTGACCGATTTTCACGATACCGATCATTTCCGCATGATGCGCAGTTTCTGCAACGACCCGGATGGTTTTCTCGCCGAAGCTCTGTATGAGGACGAGGCATGAACCACGACGCCTACGACAATGCCTATATCGCCGGCATCCTCAATTCGGTGAAGACCATCGCCATGGTCGGCGCGTCCGCCAACGATGTCCGGCCGAGCTACTTCGTGCTGAAATACCTGCTGGGCAAGGGATTTTCGGTGTTCCCGATCAACCCCGGCCAGGCCGGCAAGGAAATCCTTGGCCGGATGACCTATGCCAGGCTCGCCGATGTTCCCGAGCCGATCGACATGGTCGACGTTTTTCGCGGCTCCACGGCAGTGCCGGGCGTCGTCGACGAGGTCTTGCGGCTCGATCCGTTGCCGATAGTCATCTGGATGCAGCTTGGCGTGCGCCATGACGAGGCGGCGGCGCGCGCAGAGGCCGCCGGCATCAAGGTGGTGATGAACCGCTGCCCCAAGATCGAATATGGCAAGCTGTCGGGCGAAATCGGCTGGACCGGCGTTAATTCCGGCGTGCTGTCGTCGAAGAAGCCGCTGATGCGGCCGGGATTCCAGAGCTTCGGCGTTCGCCAGAAATAGGTAGTGAATGGTGAATAGAAGGATTTTTCTGGAAGGCGGGCAAAGCGGCATATGAGCCGCTTGCAATCAGGATGAGGCTGGCCGACTTTGCCATCACCATTCACCATTCACCATTCACCTCACCATTCAGCATTCAGTATTCAGCATTCAGGGGAGGTATTCGATGACCCGCACGCCCGGTTTCAACACACTCGCCGTCCATGCGGGTGCCAAGCCCGATCCGGCGACCGGCGCGCGTGCCACGCCGATCTACCAGACGACCTCCTTTGTCTTCGATGATGCCGACCATGCCGCGTCGCTGTTCGGGCTAAAGGCCTTCGGCAACATCTACACCCGCATCATGAACCCGACGCAGGCGGTGCTGGAAGAGCGTATCGCGGCACTCGAAGGCGGCACGGCGGGGCTGGCCGTGGCGTCGGGCCATGCCGCGCAGGTGCTCGTCTTCCATAATCTGATGCAGCCCGGCGACAATTTCGTCTCCGCGACAAGGCTTTACGGCGGCTCGATCAACCAGTTCGGCCACGCCTTCAAGAATTTCGGCTGGCAGGTGCGCTGGGCCGACACCAACGAGATCTCGACCTTCGAAAGCC
>NZ_RZSW01000402.1:0-5956 GCF_003997375.1 Mesorhizobium sp. M5C.F.Ca.IN.020.29.1.1
GGCCTCCTTCGACCAACTCGCCGTCCGCCAAGAAGACGACGCCCGCGGCTTCAAGGGCGAGACAGAGCACCTGCAGCGTTGCGCTTCGCGGTTCCGATCCCCCGCCTTCAAACACCCGGATAGTAGCGACACCGACCGCCGCTGCGTCGGCTAACTGCTGCTGCGACCAGCCAATTAGCGCCCGAGCGGCACGGCACTGTTCACGCGTCATTAATCATCCCCATTATTTTCAGTAGAACTATATGAAATATATTGACACAAAGTGAATGACGCAGCAACTTCGCTAGCGCCGCCAACAATCTCGTTGTCGATCCCAAAGGGGGAAATATCAATGCCGAACAACCATGTTCGGGCAGCCGCCGAAGGCATGCCCGATATTAACCGCCGTCGCCTTCTGCTTGGTCTCGCAGCTGGTTCCACCGCCGCCGTCGCAGCGGCAGCCTTTACGATCATCGACGCGACCGCAGCGCCGTCTGTCGCTGACGCGATCCCAGCTACGCGGGAGAAGACCAGTCTCGATGCAATGCTGCTGGAGCTGCCCCCGGAAGAGGCTCAGCGGTTGAGGATAGAAATTCTAGCGATCCTCGCCGCCGTCAAAACGATGTGCGCCCGAGGCGACGATTTCCAAACGATCAGGAATTTCGTCAGAACCCGGTGTGAGCAAAATCATATGGACTGGAAGAGGGAACGGGGAATATGAGCGCCGCACCGATCGTAGAACCATGTGTCTGCTCTGACGTCTTCGTCACCGGGGCCGCGCCGCTCACGTTCATGGGCGACAATCTCAGGCTGACTTTGTTCGTCTCGCAGCGCTCCTATGACGGCAGCCCTGAAAACGCCGTGGTGACCAAGCTTGTCGGAAGCCGATCCGACATGCTGGAGATCGCCGCCGCCATCGTGCGAGGCTGCTACACCATTCCAGCAAAGGCCGAGCGAGACGGCGAACGCATATTCCTCGAAATTCTCGAAGCACCGGCAGAGCGTCACTGATCAACCGGACAAGTTGTCCACTTGATAGCCCGCTGCCTCACGGTGGCGGGCGCCTTTTTCAGCCGATGCCGTACTGCTTCAGAAGATCCTCAAGCTCTGCCTTTTTACGCTTGTCTTCCGCAAGGAATGTCTGAGTCATCTCGACCTCAGGCCCACCATCATGCCTCGAATAAAATCGGGCTTCCTCGTCTTCGATGATCCGAATTCGGTCAGCAAGACTGGCGACCTCCTTCTTCATCCACGCGATATGATTCTCCAACATGGTTGCCACCAATTTTCTCCTCAATGAAACCGTCTGGGCAAATGTGACAGGAAACCAAGCCAAAACAACTATGCGCTATTTTGTACGCAAAGCTGATAAAATGGAAGATTATCTAAGTAAATCAAAGGCATCTGGCGGAGAGGATGGGATTCGAACCCACGAGAAGCTTTTGACCTCTACTCCCTTAGCAGGGGAGCGCCTTCGACCACTCGGCCACCTCTCCGTTGCGCCGGTGGATAAAGAAAAGCGCCGGCACAATCAACAAGCCGGCGCGATTATCATTGAAAAAACCGGCTTCCGCCTAATGGCGCTTTCGCCATGCGGCGATTCTGCGGCAATCCCTCGGCCGGCGACTCAACGACATCGTCGCAATTCCGGCGGGCAATTGTCGGAATCGGCCGGATTGCAAAGGTCTCGCCCAAGGGTTTCCGATAGCTCAATGGTTAACGGGAGCTTTCCGAGTGAGGCCAAATCGTGTCATTTGTGCAACAAGGCAGGGGGATAGCGCCTGCACAGACCTTTCGCCGATACGATGGTGGTTGAACGCCGCCGCCTCATGGGTAATGTCGAATTCGAAGGAGCGGCGCGGTGCGCATCTTTTTCGGTAGTGGGGATGGGGCAGGGAACGCTGTCCTTCAGCAAAGAATACCCAGACCCGTTTTTTAACTTTTGACTGGAGGTCAGAAAATGAACATCAAGAGCCTTCTTCTTGGCTCCGCTGCGGCTCTGGTCGCAGTTTCCGGTGCGCGCGCCGCCGACGCCGTCGTCGTTGCCGAGCCGGAACCCGCTGAATACGTCCGCATCTGCGACGTCTATGGCGCTGGCTACTTCTACATCCCCGGCACCGAGACCTGCCTGCGCATCGGCGGCTATGTCCGCTACGACATCGGCGTCGGCGACATCGGCACATTCACCGGTGCGGGGACCGTCGACGTCGAGGACGGCGACGATCAGGATACCTACTGGAAGCGTGCTCGCTTCGCGCTGAAGACCTGGACCGGCCAGGAAACCGAGCTCGGCACCTTGAAGACGTACACCGAGACCCGCTTCAATTTCCGCAACACCCAGGGCGATACATCTCCGGTCCTCAACGAAGCCTACAACCCCGGCGTTTCGCTGAACTTCGCCTGGATCCAGCTCGGTGGACTGCGCGTTGGTAAGGACGAATCGGCCTTCGATACGTTCATTGGCTACGCCGGCAACGTCATGAACGATACGCTGGTTCCCTACGGCGGCTTCGACACCAACGTCGTCCAGTACTATTTCGACGCCGGCAACGGTTTCTCCGCCGTGGTCTCGCTCGAACAAGGTTACGGCGACTTCACGATCGACAGCTACGTCCCGCATGTCGTCGGCGGTGTGAAGTGGACGCAGGGCTGGGGCGCCATCACCGGCGTCATTGCCTACGACAGCAACTATGAAGAAGTGGCCGGCAAGGTTCGCCTCGACGTCACCCCGATGGAGAACCTGTCGCTGTTCATCATGGCCGGCTATGGCACGGACGACAACTACACGGATGGCGGCTTCGCAATCCCCGCCGCCGGCCGCGGCATGTACAAGCTGTGGAGCGGCAATTGGGCACTCTGGGGCGGTGGCACCTTCACCATCAACGAGAAGACCTCGTTCAACACCCAGATCTCCTATGACGAGGGCGAGAATCTAGGCGTCGTGGCGAACATCGCCTACGATATCGTCCCCGGCCTGACGATCACGGCTGAAGCCTCCTACTTCCATCTTGGTGATGAGAGCGTCAGCAACTGGACCGGTGCCGATGACGACGACAACTTCGGCGGCCAGCTCCGCTTCCAGCGCTCGTTCTAATCAGCAGCGCTTGACTGAAATCGAACCCGGCGGGCAACCGCCGGGTTTTTTCGTATCGGCGTGGCTGTCCATGGCGGAATGTATGGAGCGGCCATACCGGCCATGGTCGTTCTGTGCTGGATCTTGGTCTGTGATTTCTGACAGGTTGGAAGCCGATCGGCTGCGCAGAATGAAAGCAGCAGCGATCCTTCGCGCCCCCCTCTGTCCTGCCGGACATCTCCCCCACAAGGAGGGAGATCGGCAGCTTCACTGACAGCGCCTGTTCATCAACGTTGGAGATCAGCGAAAGCCGCAATGACGGCCATCTCCCCCCTCTAGGGGAGATGTCCGGCAGGACAGAGGGGAGCGCTGTCCCTCTCGAAAAGATTCTGCACCGCAGCAGCGCTTGCCAAGGAACAGAATAGGGAGTTCGTTCCCGCCCTTTTGGGGGAAGACGGCTAGTGGCATTTAGCTGTTCGTTGGGATTGGCGGCTGAAGGTCGGTTGGGAGCAAGCCTATGCGCTTGCGACCCTCGCGGTCCACGCAATGTGGATTGCCGACCTCAAGTCAAATCTCTGCAAGATCGCCCAACGACTGTATAAGCGGCTGAATTTCGTTTTCATAATTCTTCCAGCGCTTGACCGACGATTTGTAAATCGGCTGACGAACCTGCCAGCGACTGGGCGTGTTGACCGAACCATCCCTATCGAAAAAGCGCAGGCAGGCGTCATCCCAAGGCAGCCCGAGATAATCTATGAGGCGGCGTGACTGCGCTTCCTGGTCCTCGACCAGCGTTTCGTAGCGGTTTTCGAAGATAAGGCCTGGAAAAACCTTGTTCCAATGCTGCATCAGGCGGTCATACTCGCGATAGTACAGGCCTAGTGTTTTCAGGTCGGTGTTGTAGCTGTGCCCCTCGCTGAAGTTGAGGACAAAGCAGGAGACGCAATTGTCGATGGCGTCACGACGGCAATGAATGATGCGTGCGTTGGGGAAGAGAAGCCCGACAAGGCCGATCAGTTCGAAATTGTGCGGCATTTTATCCACGACGCGAAGTGCGGCAGGCGCCCGCTCCCGCAGATAGGCCAGATGCTCTTCGGCCAGCGTTCTGGACAGGTCTTCCGTGATCGACATGACTGGCTGGTGCAAATCTCCAGCCGATGATGTCCTCAGACCGATCGCATTCGCGACCCGCCTTAGTTTGCTAAGCTCCCCTGCACCATGGACATCGGGATGGCTGGCGCAGATCTGCTCCGTGAGCGTCGTCCCCGAGCGGGGCATGCCAACCACGAACACAGGCACTTCGGAAGGATTTCCATAGCCGGCCCGGGCAGCCAAAAAGTCCGGCGTGAAGGTGTCAATCATCGAATCGATCCACCGACGATACAAGTCGATGTCGAACTTGTAGCCGGCGGCCTGTTTCGCCCTGTTGAAATGGTCGAATGCCTCATTATAGCGCTTAAGGTCGTTCAGCACCTTGCCGGCGGCGAGATGGAGTTGCTGCGCGGCTTCCGAACCAAGTTTCGGATTACCGAGTTCGCGAAGGATGGATTGGAGCTCCTCTGGCTCCTCGGTGAACTTTCGTGTCTGTACAAGGTCGTTGTAGGCAGCCGGCACCCCAATACGGCGATCAATCGCTTCTTTCAGATAGTCGGCGGCTTCATCCATACGCCCTAAGCCGCTGAGCGCGCCGGCCAGCCCGGCTCGCACCTTGGGATGATCGCGGTTGATTTTCAGCGCCTTCTCGTAAAGCGGCAAAGCCATGTCGGGCTTGTCAAACGCCGTGTAGGTGCGGCCCAATGCGCAAAGTGCTTCGATAAGGCCGGGCTGCAGTTCCAAGGCGTACTGCATATGCCTGATTGCGGGCGAATACTCGCTGACCTTCACATAGGCCTCGCCCAGGCTGAGGTGGTAGTAGGGGTTTTTAGGTTCCTCGCCGACCGCCCGTGCGAAATATCGCAAGGCCCTCTCATCATCGTAACCCAAGTATACGGTCCCCAAGATGTACAAGGCGAGCGGATGGTTTGGCGTGCGCGCCAGAACCCGAAGGCATAGGTCCTGAGCCTCGTCGAGCCGCTTGGCCTGCTGAAAGGCATATGCCTGTTTCAGCAGCGCGTCGTCGGCCTGCGTACGCGACTGGGCGTTTCCTTTCTGCGGGCTCGCTAAAGACTTCACTATCGGCACCTTCGCTTTCGGCGCGGGTCCGGGCTTGATGTGCTTTGACCAAGCAGGTGGGAGTCGATTGTTCATAATATCTCGCTAGCAAAAAGATCCGAAGGAATCCAGCATGCTGGTTGCAGCCAAGGCGGGAGCTTGCGCGGCCAACTGTGCCGCGCTAGCAAGAAGGCCCTTTTCGAACGAGCCTTTGCCATGCGCCAGCGCCCTCCCCTCACTCCGATCGTCAGTGCGCTTCCCTCGACGGTGCCGTTTGTCGGCCCGGAGGCACAGGAACGTGATCGGGGTCGTGCGTTTCGCGCCCGCATCGGCGCCAATGAGAGCAGCTTTGGCCCTTCGCCGCGTGTCGTCGCCCGCATGGCCGGCCTCGCCCGCGACATGTGGATGTATTGCGACCCCGACAATCACGATTTGAAGGTGGCTGTCGCTGCGCATCTTGGCGTCAGTGCCGAAAACGTGGTGGTCGGCGAAGGCATAGACGGGTTGCTCAGCCTGGTGGCGCGCATGTATGTGGCGCCGGGCGACGCGGTGGTCACCTCGCTCGGCGCCTATCCGACCTTCAATTTCCATATTGCCGGCGTCGGCGGCCGGCTGGTCGCGGTTCCCTATGAGAACGACCGGGAAAGCCTCGACGGCCTATTGGCTGCGGTCGCCAGGGAACATGCGGCGCTGGTCTACCTGTCCAACCCGGACAATCCGATGGGCAGTTGGTGGGAAGCGGCCGAACTCATC
>NZ_RZSW01000403.1:0-5950 GCF_003997375.1 Mesorhizobium sp. M5C.F.Ca.IN.020.29.1.1
GTACGAGCCTTGACTACTTCCCCGCCATTCCCTTCAGCCGATACAGCGCTTCCAGCGCCTCCCTCGGCGTCATCTCGTCGGGATTGATCTCCCCTAGCGCCGCGCTCAGTCCATCGCTCTTTGCCGGCTTCGGCGCCTCTCGTTTCACCGCCACCGAAAACAGCGGCAGATCGTCGACCAGCCGGTTTGCCTTGCCCGAAACCTCGCCCGCTTCCAGCTGGTGCAGCACTTCCCTGGCCCGCCCGACCACCGCTTCCGGCAAGCCGGCCAGACGCGCCACCTGCACGCCGTAGGAGCGGTCGGCGGCACCCTTGCCGACCTCGTGCAGGAAGACCACGTCGCCCTCCCATTCCTTGACCCGCATGGTGACGTTGTGCAGCCGAGCGAGTTTGCTGGCCAGCGCCGTCATCTCGTGGAAGTGGGTGGCGAAGATCGCTCGGCAACGGTTCTTCTCGTGCAGATACTCGACCGCCGCCCAGGCGATCGACAGGCCGTCGAAGGTAGCTGTGCCGCGGCCGATCTCGTCCAGGATCACCAGCGCGCGTTCGCCGGCCTGGTTGAGGATCGCCGCCGTTTCGACCATCTCGACCATGAAGGTCGAGCGGCCGCGCGCCAGATCGTCCGAGGCCCCGACACGTGAAAACAGCCGGTCGACGACGCCGATATGGGCTGATGCCGCCGGCACGAAGGAGCCGGTCTGGGCGAGGATGGCGATCAGCGCGTTCTGCCTGAGGAAGGTCGATTTGCCGCCCATATTGGGGCCGGTCAGCAGCCAGATCGCGCCGTTCTTGGCATCGCCTTCCGGCGATAGATCGCAATCATTGGCGACGAACGATCCTTCCCCCGAACGCCGCAGAGACTGTTCCACCACCGGATGCCGTCCGCCCGAAATTGCGAAGGCGAGGCTGGCGTCCACCACGGGCCGGCACCAGGCTTCGCTTTCGGAAAGCAGCGCAAGTGCCGCCGACACGTCGAGCACGGCAAGCGCTTCTGCGCCGCCGCGGATCTTGTCCGCCTGGCCGACCGCTTCCGCCGTCAGCCTGTCGAAGGCGGCAAGCTCGATCGCCAGCGCCCGGTCGGCGGCATTGGCGATCTTCGATTCCAGCTCGGCGAGTTCGGTCGTGGTGAAGCGCATGGCATTGGCCATGGTCTGACGATGGATGAAGCGCGCCTTCGCTCCATTGCTGCTCGTCATGATCGCATGGTGGTTGGCGGTGACTTCGATATAATAGCCAAGCACATTGTTGTGCCGGATTTTCAGCGAGCGGATGCCGGTTTCGTCGATCAGCGCGCGCTCCAGCCCGGCAATCACCTTGCGCGATTCATCGCGCAGTGCCCGCATGTCGTCGAGCTCAACGTGGTAGCGGCTGCGGACGAAGCCGCCGTCGCGCTTGAGCAGCGGCAGCTCGTCACTGAGCGCCTGCGTCAGATGCTCGGCCAGCGGACGTGGCAGCGCCTCGATCGCCGCCAGCGCCGCCGCCAGTTCTTGCGGAAGGGCGGTCGCCCCGAACAGTTCGGCAATAGTGCCGGCAGCGTCGAACCCGGCACGCAGCGCGCCGAGATCGCGCGGGCCGCCGCGGTTGAGCGCCAGCCGCGACAGGGCGCGAGGCATGTCGGCGACGTTCTTCAGGCTCGCCCGCACCGCCTGGCACAGTCGTGTCTCCGACCGGAAGAACGACACCGAATCCAACCTTGCACCAATTGCCGCCGGATCGGTCAGCGGCGCCATCAGCCGGTCGGCGAGCAGTCGCGCCCCACCGCCGGTCACCGTGCGGTCGATCGCCTTGAACAGCGAGCCCTCGCGGCTGCCGGAAAGGGTGCGCAGCAGCTCCAGATTGGCGCGTGTCGCCGGATCGATGAACAGCGTCGAACCCTGCTCCTCGCGCTCGGGCCGCGATAGCGGCGGCCGCTCGGCCTTCTGCGTTTTTTCGACATAAGCGATAGCGCCTGAGATCGCCGATAGCTCGGCGCGGGAAAACGTGCCGAAACTGTCCGGCGTCGCCACCGCGAAGAAACGGGCGATGCGCCCGGCGGCTGATGCCGAGTCGAACAGGCTCGGCGGCTGCGGATTGGCGACCCGGCCGAGCACGTCGAACACCGGTTTCAGCTCGGGATCGTAAAACACCGGCTCGGCGACAATCAGCTCGCGCGGGTCGACGCGAAAGACATCGGCGAGCAGCCGGTCTGCGGTGGTCTCGGCAACGCGGAAGGCGCCGGTCGAGATCTCGATCCAGGCCAGCGCAAAACTTCCTTGGTTCCCTGTCGCGCTGCCGCGCTCCCCGCCTCTTGGCTCGGCCCCGCCCTTGACCCGGCCAAGCGCCATCAAAAAGCTCGATTCTGACGGCGCCAGCAACTTGTCCTCGGTGATGGTGCCGGGCGTCACCAAGCGCACCACGTCGCGGCGCACCACCGACTTGCCGCCGCGTTTCTTCGCCTCGGCCGGATCCTCGATCTGCTCGCAGACGGCGACGCGGAACCCTTGTCCGATCAGCTTCTGCAGGTAGTCGTCGGCGGCATGCACCGGCACGCCGCACATCGGGATGTCGAGGCCCTGGTGCTTGCCGCGCTTGGTCAGGACGATGCCAAGCGCCCGGCTCGCCTTCTCGGCGTCGTCGAAGAACAGCTCGTAGAAATCGCCCATGCGGTAGAACAGCAGCGAATCCGGGTTCGCCGCCTTGATCTCGATATACTGCTCCATCATCGGCGTCGCCGGCGCAAAGGCCGGCGTAGCGCTGTCGCTGCGAATGGGCGTTTCGTCGTTCAAGAAGCTGCTTCCAAAATTCCCGAGCTATCTGCTTGGCGGTTTACAGCGGCGAAGTGTAGCCTTAATCCCGAACGTTCCACAAAAGAAAGCATTGCGCCCGTCTCGACGAGGTGCTGCACGGGTGAGGAAATCGAAAGCATCATGGCCAGGAAAACCGAAAACCCCGGGCCCTCCGTCAGTGCGCAGGAGGCGCTGGAATTCCACGCCATGGGCCGTCCCGGCAAGCTGGAGATCGTCGCCACCAAGCCGATGGCCACCCAGCGCGACTTGAGCCTCGCCTATTCGCCGGGCGTCGCGGTTCCGGTCCTCGCCATCGCCGAGGATCCCAGCCGCGCATTCGACTACACGGCGCGCGGCAATATGGTCGCGGTCGTTTCCAACGGCACCGCCATCCTCGGCCTCGGCAATCTCGGCGCGCTGGCCGCCAAGCCGGTGATGGAAGGCAAGGCGGTGCTGTTCAAGCGCTTCGCAGATGTCGATTCCATCGATCTCGAGGTCGACACCGAGGATGCCGACGAGTTCATCAACTGCGTGCGCTTCCTCGGGCCCTCCTTCGGCGGCATCAACCTGGAAGACATCAAGGCGCCGGAATGCTTCATCATCGAGCAGCGGCTGCGCGAACTGATGGACATACCGGTCTTCCACGACGACCAGCACGGCACAGCCATCATCTCGGCCGCCGGCCTGATCAACGCGCTGGAAATCACCGGCCGCGACATGAAGACCACGAAAATGGTCTGCAACGGCGCGGGTGCGGCTGGCATCGCCTGCATCGAGCTGATGAAGGCAATGGGCTTTGCGCCTGAAAACATCGTTCTGTGCGACACCAAAGGCGTCGTCTTCCAGGGCCGCACAGAAGGCATGAACCAGTGGAAGTCGGCGCATGCCGTCAAGACCGACGCGCGCTCGCTAGCCGAGGCGCTGGACGGCGCCGACGTGTTTCTCGGCCTGTCCGCCAAGGGCGCACTGACCACCAAGATGGTGCAGTCGATGGCCGAGAAGCCGATCATCTTCGCCATGGCCAATCCCGATCCGGAGATCACGCCGGAGGAAGTCGCCGAAATCCGCACCGATGCCATCATGGCCACCGGCCGTTCGGACTATCCGAACCAGGTCAACAACGTGCTCGGCTTCCCCTACATCTTCCGCGGCGCGCTGGACGTGCGGGCGACCACCATCAATGATGACATGAAGATCGCCGCGGCGCGGGCGCTGGCCGAACTGGCGCGCCAGGACGTGCCCGACGACGTCGCCGCCGCCTACCAGGGCATGCGGCCGAAATTCGGCCCCAACTACATCATCCCGGTGCCGTTCGATCCGCGCCTGATCTCGGCCATTCCGATCGCGGTCGCCAAGGCAGCGATGGAGTCCGGCGTCGCGCGCAAGCCGATCCTCGACCTCGACCGCTACGCGCAGGAGCTTTCCGCCCGCCGCGATCCGATCGCCTCGACGCTGCAGCGCATCTACGACCGCGTGCGCCGCCAGCCCAAGCGCGTCGTTTTCGCCGAGGGCGAGGAGGAGCAGGTGATGCGCGCCGCCGTCTCCTATGTGAACCAGCGGCTCGGCACCGCCATCCTGCTCGGCCGCGACGACATCATCAAGGAGAACGCCAGGAACGCCGGCATCGAGCTGAACAAGCAAGGCATCGAGATCATCAATGCGCGGCTGTCGCGCCGCAATGGCGTCTATACCGACTATCTTTACGAGCGCATCCAGCGCAAGGGCTTCTTGTTTCGCGACTGCCAGCGCCTGATCAACAACGACCGCAACCATTTCGCCGCCTGCATGGTGGCGCTGGGTGATGCCGAAGGCATCGTCACCGGCGTCACCCGCAACTACTCCACGGCGCTCGACGACATCCGCCGTGTCATCGACGCCAAGCCCGGCCACCGCGTCATTGGCGTTTCGATCGTGCTGGCGCGGGGCCGAACCGTGATCGTCGCCGATACCGCCGTGCACGACATGCCCAATGCCGAACAGATCGCCGACATCGCCGAGGAAGCCGCCGGCTTTGCCCGCCGCATGGGTTATGAACCAAGGCTCGCCATGCTCGCCTATTCCACCTTCGGACATCCGCAGGGTGAGCGCTCCGAGCGCGTCCAGGAAGCGGTGCGCATCCTCGACAAGCGGCGCGTCGATTTCGAGTATGACGGCGAGATGGCCGCCGACGTGGCGCTCAACGCGCGCGCCATGGCGCAATACCCGTTCATCCGGCTGACCGGCCCGGCCAATGTGCTGATCATGCCGGCGTTCCACTCGGCCTCGATCTCAACCAAGATGCTGCAGGAACTCGGCGGCTCGACGGTCATCGGCCCGCTGCTGGTCGGATTGGACAAGCCGGTTCAGATCGTCTCGCTCAACGCCAAGGACAGCGACATCGTCAACATGGCGGCGATCGCGGCGTATACGGCGGGGGCGTGAGGAGCGGACGTCTCTGCCTTCTCCCATAACGGAGAGAAGGAAGAGACGGCGTCGAGCCCTACAGCAGCCCTGCCTGCTCAGCCTCGTGGCGCAAATTCTGCCGCGGCCTTGGCCCGATCTGCTGGATGACCAGTCCGGCCGCCAGCGAGCCGAGGTCGCCGCAATCCTTCAGGCTGCGCCCTTGCGTGTAGCCGTAGAGGAAGCCGGCGGCATAGAGGTCGCCGGCGCCGGTGGTGTCGACCAGTTCGCGGATTTTGGTCGCATCGATGGTGACGGTCTCGTCGCCGCGCACGATTACCGAGCCCTTTTCCGAGCGGGTGACGGCGGCGATCTTGCAGTCCTTGCGGATCTGCGCCAGCGCCTCGTCGAAGGAGGCGGTCTGGTAAAGCGACTTGATCTCGTGGCTGTTGGCAAAGACGATGTCGACGGTGCCTGAGCGCATCAGCTCCAGAAACTCGTCGCGATAGCGGTCGACGCAGAACGAATCCGACAGCGTCATCGACACTTCGCGCCCGGCGGCATGGGCGAGCTTCGCTGTCTGCCGGAACGCTTCCTTGGCGCGCGGCGGGTCCCACAGATAGCCCTCGAAATAGGTGACGGCGGCGCCCGAGGCCTTGTCGGCCTCGACATCCTCCGGCCCGAGCTCGACGCAGGCGCCGAGATAGGTGTTCATCGAGCGCTCGCCGTCCGGCGTGACGAAGATCATCGAGCGCGCCGTCGGCGGTTCGCCGTTGAGCGGCCTGGTGTCGAAGGCGACGCCCTGCG
>NZ_RZSW01000404.1:0-5939 GCF_003997375.1 Mesorhizobium sp. M5C.F.Ca.IN.020.29.1.1
GTATTTGCCGTCACGCACGACGATCTTACCGCCGCCAGCCGGATGATCGCCGAGCTCCTTCAAGGCGGCGGGCGTGCCGCCATTGCGGCCGCCCGGGCCCTTCAACTGCTTCTCGGCAATCACAGACACGGCGCGGTTGAGACCGATCGAGAACACGTCCTCGATATTGTCGAGATTGGCGTAGGTGCCGTCATGCAGCACGAACGGGCCGTAGCGCCCCAGCCCGGCCGAGATCATCTTGCCGGATTCCGGATGCTTGCCGACGTCGCGCGGCAGCGACAGCAAGGCGAGTGCCTTTTCGTGGTCGATCGAATCGACCGTCCAGCCCTTGGGTAGGCTGGAGCGCTTGGCTTCCTTTCCGTCGCCGCGCTGGATATAGGGGCCGAAACGACCGGTGCGCAGGGTGATTTCCTCCGCCGTGTAGGGGTCCTTGCCAAGCACCTTGGTGCCGTCCTCGCCATTGCCGTTTTCGCCATTGGGATTGGCGGCGTCGCCGAGCTGGCGGGTGAAGGAGCATTCGGGATAGTTCGAACAGCCGACAAAGGCGCCGAATTTGCCGAGCTTCAGCGACAGGTTGCCGGTGCCGCATTTCGGGCAGATCCGGGGGTTCGAACCGTCTTCCCGCGCGGGAAACACCAGCGGCGCCAGTTCTTCGTTCAATGCATCGAGCACGTCGGTGACGCGCAATTCCTTGATGTCGGCGACGGCGCCCGAAAAATCCTTCCAGAAATCGCGTAGCACATCCTTCCAGGCGAGCTTGCCGTCCGAGATTTCGTCCAGTTTTTCCTCGAGCGAGGCGGTGAAATCATATTCGACATAGCGCTCGAAGAAGCTTTCGAGGAAGGCCGACAACAGCCGCCCCTTGGCCTGCGGTACAAGCTTGCGCTTGTCGATGGCGACATAGTCGCGGTCCTCGAGCGTCTTCAGGATCGCCGTATAGGTCGATGGCCGGCCGATGCCGAGCTCTTCCAGCTTCTTGATCAGCGAAGCCTCCGAATAGCGCGGCGGCGGCTCAGTCGTGTGCTGGGTGGCGTTGATCGCCTCGCGGTCGAGCTGTTCGCCGGCACGGATCTCGGGCAGACGGCGGTTTTCCTCGTCTTCCGAATCCTCGTCCTTCTGCTCGGTATAGGCGGCAATGAAACCGTCGAAGCGAACGACCGAGCCGACGGCGCGAAGCTCGGCCGTGCGGGCGCCATTGACCGCCTCGATCTCGACCGTGGTGCGCTCGATCTCGGCCGGCTGCATCTGGCTGGCGATGGCGCGTTTCCACACCATCTCGTAGAGCCGGGCCTGGTCGGCATCGAGATATTGCCTGACCGAAGCCGGCGTGCGCATGAAATCGGTCGGGCGGATGGCTTCGTGCGCTTCCTGGGCGTTCTTGGCCTTGGTCGTGTAGTAGCGTGACTCTTCCGGCAGGTATTTTGGGCCGAATTCCTTGGCAATGGCATCGCGGGCGGCCGAGATCGCTTCAGGCGCCATCTGCACGCCGTCGGTTCGCATATAGGTGATCAGGCCGGCAGTCTCGCCGCCGATATCCATGCCTTCGTAGAGCCGCTGCGCCACCTGCATGGTGCGGCTGGCCGAAAAGCCGAGACGCGAGGAGGCGGCCTGCTGCAGCGTCGAGGTGGTGAAGGGCGGACCTGGATTGCGCTTGGTCGGCTTGGCTTCGACCGACAGCGCCTTGAAAACAGCGCCTTCCAGCATCGTCTTGATGTCGTCGGCCTGCGCCTTGTTCGAAATGTCGAGCTTTTGCAGCTTCTTGCGCTCGAAGGCGGTCAGCCGCGCCTCGAAATTTTCGTTGCGCGGCGTGCCGAGGAGAGCTGATATCTGCCAGTATTCCTCGCGGATGAAGCGCTCGATCTCCAATTCGCGGTCGCAGACGAGGCGCAATGCCACCGACTGGACGCGGCCGGCGGAGCGGGCGCCCGGCAGCTTGCGCCAGAGAACGGGCGACAGCGTGAAGCCGACGAGATAGTCGAGCGCGCGGCGGGCGAGATAGGCGTCGACCAGCGGCGCATCGATCTGACGCGGATTGGCCATAGCTTCCAGCACCGACGATTTGGTGATGGCGTTGAAGACGACGCGGCTGACCGGCTTGTCCTTCAGCGCGCGCTTCTGCTTCAGCACTTCCAGAACGTGCCAGGAAATGGCTTCGCCCTCGCGATCCGGATCGGTGGCGAGGATGAGGCCGTCGGCGTCCTTGACCGCCTTGGCGATGTCGGCAAGACGTTTGCTCGAGGCGGTGTCGACAGCCCAGGACATGGCAAAATCCTCGTCCGGACGCACCGAGCCATCCTTGGCCGGCAGATCGCGGACGTGGCCGAACGAGGCCAGGACCTTATAGTTCTTTCCGAGGTACTTGTTGATTGTCTTCGCTTTGGCCGGCGATTCGACGACGACGACGTCCATGAGGTCTCATATCAGCTGTGGTGCGGCAGAAGAATTCCGCTGCGCGCGACGAAATCTCGTACAATTGTCGCTCACATGGCCGCGCTTTTGCATCCGGTCAAGGGGAAGCGCCCAAAATGCAGTCCTGCATTCAGCCCGCAACCCAAGGGTGCGTCATGTGATATCCGCAATCCCGGATAGGGGGAGCGGCTGCCCTACCGTTGGACAAGCCGGCAATGGATCCGGGAGAAACGGGACAAAATCTTCCGCGGATATAAGAGAAACATCGATCGTGCGCCAGCCCCCGCTGAAGAGACGTTCGGTCGGATGCTCTGTTGGCGGGCGAGCCAGGCGTGGCGAGTGGGGCTCATATGCCCAGCGGACAGTACCAAAAGCTGGCCGCCGGGAGGAGGCCTGCAGGGATACGCGGCAGTCAGCGATTTCGCGCCGGTCATGGCGGGATGCAGGTTCGGGACTAGTCGGCTTTGGCTATGTGCCAGACGCCGCCGACGCCGTCGCCGGTCACATCGCCAGTCTTCTTATCCTCGATGAACGTGTAGAGCGGCTTGCCTTCATAGGCCCACATCTTGGTGCCCTCGGTGCGGTCCATTCGCCCTCGGCCTCCGTCTTCAGTGGCGGCCAATTGGTGGCGCATTTGTCGTAGCAGTTCGACTTGCCCGTCTCGTCCTTGTCGTAGGTGTAAAGGGTCATGCCGTTGGCATCGGTATAGATCTTGGTGCCGCCTACATCGGCTTCCTTCCATGCTTCGGCGGCATAGGAGGCGGCGGTGCCGAGTAAAAGCACCGCCAGCCCAACTGTGATCGATTTCATGGGGTTCCCCCTGATATGATCGAGAAGCGCGCGGAAAGCCGCCGCCTCGTTGCATCTACGCGCCTGGTGTGTCGTTTCTTCCTCGATGCAGGGCGGCAACTTGCCACGCAATGGTGATTGGCGGACAAGCCCGTGCGCCGCTATATCGGCGCCGATACAGTTGGGGTTTCGGGAAATGGCATTGGATATCGGCTATGTCAGCGCGGTCGGGGCGGGGGCGATCTCGTTCCTGTCGCCTTGCGTGCTGCCGCTGGTGCCGCCCTATCTCTGCTACATGGCCGGCGTGTCGGTCGATGATTTCCGCGGCAATGCCGGCGTCACGGCCAAGGCCGACGCACGTGCCGCGCTGCTTTATGCTTCGATTGCCTTCGTTCTCGGATTCTCGACCGTGTTCGTTGCGTTGGGCGCCGGCGCTTCGACTATCGGACGGCTGCTGCGCGTCTGGCAGGAGCCGCTGGCCATGGCGGCCGGCGTGCTCATCATCCTAATGGGGTTGAACTTCCTCGGCATATTGCGCATCCCGCTGCTGTCGCGTGAGGCGCGCTTCCAGTCGCAGGGCAAGCCGGCCAGTATCGTTGCCGCCTACGTCATGGGACTGGCCTTCGCCTTCGGCTGGACGCCGTGCATCGGACCGGTGCTGGGACCGATCCTGACGCTTGCCGGCGGCCGCGAGACGGTGGGCGAGGGCGCGGCTCTGCTCGCCGCCTATTCGCTCGGGCTCGGCATACCGTTCCTGATCGCGGCGCTGTTTTCCGGCGCCTTCATGAGCTTTCTCTCGAAATTCCGCGTCCATCTCGGCCGGGTCGAGAAGGCGATGGGCGCGCTGCTGGTCGTCGCCGGCGTCTTTTTCCTGACCGGCGGGGTGCAGGCAGCGTCCTATTGGCTGCTGGAGAATTTCCCGATGCTGGGGCAGCTGGGATAGGCTTGTTGCCCATATAAGCTTGAATTGCGCGCACAGGATTGAGTTGCGGACCCGCTAACCTGGAGTCAGCTGCTCCACCACCTCACCGGAATTTAACCGCATTGGTGCAGCATCGCGCCAGTGCTAGACATACCTTGATTTCCAACCCTTTTTATATGGTTGCCCTTCCATGAGCCAGAGAACCTGCCTGTCCGTCATCCTCGCCGCCGGCGAAGGCACGCGCATGAAAAGCGCGGTGCCAAAAGTGCTGCACACGATCGCCGGCCTGCCGATGGTCGCACATGTCGTGAGGGCTGCCGAAGCGGCAGGCAGCGGTGATCTGGCTCTGGTGATCGGCCATGGCGCGGACGAGATGCGCAAGGCCACGCAAAAGTTGGCGCCGAAGGCGGAGACTTTCGTCCAGGACAAGCGGCTCGGTACGGCGCATGCTGTTCTGGCTGCTCGCGACGCGATATCAAAGGGTTACGACGACATCCTGGTGATGTTCGGCGATACGCCGCTGATCGATCCGGAGGTGCTGACCGTTGCGCGCCGGAAGCTGGCGGAAGGCGCTGCCATCGTTGTGGTCGGCTTCCGCACGTCAAATCCTTCCGGCTATGGCCGGCTGATCGAAAAGGGCGGCAAGCTCATCGCCATCCGCGAGGAAAAGGACTGCACCGACGAGGAGAAGAAAATCACCTTCTGCAATGGCGGGTTGATGGCGGTTGCCGGCAAGCACGCGCTGCAGCTGCTCGACCAGGTCGGCAACGACAACGCCAAGGGCGAATATTACCTGACCGACATCGTTGAGATCGCCGGCGGGCAGGGTTTTGATGTCGTTGCCGCAGAAGCCGGCTTCGAGAATGTGCTCGGCATCAACAACCGCGCCGAACTCGCCGCGGCGGAAGGCATCTGGCAGACGCGCCGGCGGCACGAGGCCATGCTCTCCGGCGTCACATTGATTGCGCCGGAAACCGTGTTCTTTTCGCACGACACTGAAATCGGCGCGGATACGATCGTCGAACCGAATGTCTGGTTCGGGCCGGGCGTGAAAATCGCCACGGGAGCCAAGATCCATGCCTTCAGCCACATTGAAGGCGCCACCATCGCTTCGAACTGCGATATCGGCCCGTACGCGCGGCTGCGGCCGGGCGCCGATCTCAAGCAAAAGGCCAAGGTTGGCAATTTCTGCGAGGTCAAGCAGGCGACTATCGAGGAGGGGGCCAAGGTCAATCACCTGACCTATATCGGCGATGCCCGCGTCGGCGCCGGCGCCAACATCGGCGCCGGCACCATCACCTGCAACTACGACGGCTACTCGAAGTTCTTCACCGACATCGGCGAGGGCGCCTTTATTGGCTCGAATTCCTCGCTGGTGGCGCCTGTTACAATCGGCAAGGGCGGCTACATCGCTTCGGGCAGCGTGATCACCGAAAGTGTCCCGGACGATGCGCTGGCCTTTGGCCGCGCCCGCCAGAGGACGCTGGCCGGCAAGGGCAAGGAATTGCGCGAGCGTTTTGCTTCGGCCGCGGCGGCGAAGAAGGCCGGTGGGTGATCATTCGGCGTTAGCCGGCAAGGTTCGCATCTGCGCCGAAAGCAGCCGTCACCTCGATCCTGCCGACAATTGCCCTGTTGAATTCAGGAAGATCTTCGGCGGGGATCCAGTATTCCAGATGTGCCCTGCTACCGGCATGTTCGACCCGATACTGGTCGAGAAAGCTCTTCAAAACGTCAAACCGGGTAACGAAGCCCGAACCGCTGGCTGGTACGTTCCAGTCACGCGCGATCTGCACGGCATAATCTTCGGACAGAACGGGGT
>NZ_RZSW01000405.1:0-5936 GCF_003997375.1 Mesorhizobium sp. M5C.F.Ca.IN.020.29.1.1
ACCCCGCACGTTCAACGGCAGAAATATGAACGAAAACGTCCGCACCGCCGGAGTCGGGTTGGATGAACCCAAAGCCTTTTGTCCCATTAAACCACTTTACCGTACCTGTAGCCACGCGCCTATTTCCTCATCTTGGTAAAGGCGGGCAATCTCCACCCGCGCGGAGGCAATCTAGCCATGGCCCTGAGCACGTCAATGACGATTGTCGTCCTCAACCCCTAGCCTTTGCCTTCCACCTCTCAGCCGTAAGCTGAGGCAGAGTCTATCAGCGAGCTCGAAACCGACGCGGGCTTCGATCACGGGCGCGGCGTTGCAAAGGTGCCTCGCTCGTCAATCGCTCCGTGCGATGGAAACCCGGTGCTACGCGTGAGACTTGCCAGTCTCGTACACATGATTGAGCCGACCACCGGCCATTAAGCGGGAGCGGCCGGGCGCGTTCGTCAAGAACGTCTTCAGTTGCCGGCTGCCCGGTCTCAGGTCGAAACAGCTCGTTGCGCCAGTATCGGCTGCTGGGACGCGAAGTCACTGTTCGCTGTGCCAAAAAAGGCAGAAAGGAAGGTCACCTTGGAGCTCAGGTCAGTCGACCCTCGGGCTTTCTGCCTATGGCGGCAAAGGGCTCAAGCAAGCCCGAGCTTTTTCCTGAGCTCGGCGTTTTCTTTCCGGAGCCGGTCAGCGAGGAGCTTCTTCAGACGGGCGTTCTCTTCTTCAAGCTTCACAAGATCCTTGAGCTCATCGCTCTGTGTTGTCTGACCAGCAGCCCTTTTCCAGTGATAGTACGTCTGTTCCGATATTCCAGCGTTCTGAACGGCTGCCTTGATACTATCTCCCCGTCCGATCTGCTTCTCGATCTCGCCGAGCTTCTGGGCACGCTCTTTCTCAGAGTAATTTCTCCGCGCTGCCCGGACTGTAGGCGAAGCGATCGCTTTAGATGAAGACGCCTGGAGAGCCGAGCTGGCGGCTCTGGTTCGTATAGCACCTGCGCGCTGCGCGGTCCGCTTCCGCGTCTTCGGCGCTTTTATGTCAGGTGTCTGTTCCTTCACGGGCACCTCGCCTGCTGCCTGGGTTGCCTCAGTTTCCTTAAGGTCGGCCATCAGAAACTCCCTGCGAGTTCAAAGATCTATTCTAGCACGCAGCATCTAGAACTTATGGGCTTTGTCAACTGCGGCCACAAAACCGTGCTCGCCAATGTCGCCGTCAGACGCGTTAACATGATGCCAGTAACTGCGGCAATGCAATGGGTTCGCAATCCGCAACATAGAGTATCGGCTGGATGTGCACGACGCCCCAGTCTCTGAAACAGCGTAGCCGCCCGGTAAAAGCCGCTTTCTGTCTGCCTTAGAAACAAGGTGGTCGGTCGCAACTCCCGCGCATACTATCCGTCTACTCTTGCTCCTCGCGCGGCGCCAGGTCCTCATCATCGATGCCGGCCGCTTAGCCAGCCACTCGCATTGCCCCCTGGCAGGATGGTGCCGATCCTGCTGAGCGCATGCTGGCGCGAAGTTGCTTTGCGGCCACCGTCGCACGGGCCCGTGAACTGTTCGCGCCTGTGCTCATGCTCGCCCTTTGACACCCTCGACGGGTCCATCCGGGATGGTCAGCCATCCGGAACATAGCGGGCAGGCGGGCATCTTCACCAGCAGTCTCTGTGTCGCTCTCGTGGCCGCAAACAAGATCTAGGCTGGCGGGGTGATGATCAACGGTCCTCGTATCATCGATTTTGATCGCGGTGGCCCTTCGGTGCGTTCGAGCACGAGGCGCCGGTTAGACGGCACCGCCGCATCACAGCGAAGTGCCATGCAGGACGACTCCCTGCAGCATCGTCTCGCGCAGCCAAACACTTGCCGGATCACTGTTGTGAACGGCCGGGCGTTTGACGGCCTGCGACGCGAAAAGGCAGCGGAAGATCTAGCATATATGGGGGAAATGTTTTTCCGGAGTGCTTGACCAGCAGGAAGGGCATGACTGCCTATCGCCCGACCCGGCAAGGCCGCACTCATGACCGGCTGGGCTCGGTTAATCCTGCATGCCGCGCCCATGAGGTTACTTGTCGGGAGTGCGTCGAGCACAACGACGAGATGTAGTTCACGACCTTTGAAACGCGTGGTCAACTATCCAAAGTGTGGAAGCCTTTCATCTAAACAAACGATTTCATCAATGTTCTGGAATCCTGCATGGGCAGAAGCACCTGACGCACACCGATGCCCCACTGCCTCATGGCGTGGCGAGCGTCTTAAGAACTGCCCGAGGGGAGAACTTTCATGCGCTCTACCGGGCAGTGGAGTGCTGGGAAAGGGAGTTGCAACTGACCGGCCATGTCAAACTCTCCGACTTCTTCCGAGCCTATGGACGGACTGGGAACCTTCCACGCAAAGCTATTCGAAAGCGGCCGCAGTTGGGCCGGCGCGAGACCGGAAGCCCGCGCAATCGGCTACGACGCGCACGGTGTAGCGGCTCACATCGGCATACCGCGCCTACGCCACACACCGGCCGGACCTGATCCGGCTTTTATGAGCATTGGGCTTTGTCAGTCGCACAAGCGTGGTGGCTATTTCGCGACGCGGCGCGCCTCAGGAACTGAGCCGCGTCGAAGTCGAAACGCTGGAAGAAAGATAGGAAACAGAATGGCCGATCAATTCGCAACGGACGTCATTGCCCTGATCAAGAAACGCGCCGAGTCGGAGAGCGGTGAGGGAATGCCTGCGTCATTCGTCGGCGAGATAACAATCGCCACGGAACTGGACGCGCTCGGGTTCGATTCGCTGGGTTTGGCGGACATTCTCTGGGATGTGGAACAGGCCTACGGCATCAAGATCGACATGAACACGGCCGATGCCTGGTCGAATCTCAAGAATGTCGGCGACGTCGTGGACGCCGTCCGCGGCTTGCTTGCGAAGGAGGCTTGAATGGACAGGCGCGTCGTCATCACCGGAGTGGGCGGCCTGTGCGGACTGGGCACCGACGCCACCTCTATGTGGAAAGAGATGCGCGAAGGCCGCTCCGCCATCGGCCCGATCGCCAATTCCGAGCTTCATGACCTGGATGGCATGACGGGCGCTGAGATCAAGGCGCTGCCCGAGCACGACATTAACCGGGGGCATCTCATCTCCATGGACCGCTTCAGCTTGCTCGCCGTGCTTGCAGCGCGCGAAGCCATGCGGCAGGCCGGACTTTCCTGCGACGAAGGGAATGCCCATCGCTTCGGCGCGACAGTGGGCGTCGGATTTACCGGTTCATACGCAACAGAACAAACTTACCGCTCACTGCTTTTGGGTAGCGCAATCCGTGCTGAACTCTTCACTGGAGTAAAGGTGATGCCCAGCGCCGCTTCCGTCCATCTTAGCTTGAGCCTCGGCTTGCGCGGGCCGGTCTTCGGGGTGACTTCCGCATGTGCCTCGGCCAACCATGCGATCGCCTCGGCGGTGGATCAGATCAAGCTGGGCCGGGCCGACGTAATGGTTTCCGGGGGCAGCGACTCGCCGTTTGCATGGGGAGTGCTGAAAGCATGGGAAGCAATGCGCGTGCTTTCACCCGATACCTGCCGGCCCTTCTCCGCCGATAGGAAGGGCCTGGTGCTGGGCGAGGGTGCGGGCATGGCCGTGCTGGAAAGCTACGAGCATGCCACGGCGCGCGGTGCCACAATCCTTGCCGAGATCGCCGGCGTCGGCCTTTCCGCCGATGCCTTCCACATTGCCGCGCCATCTGTCGAGGGGCTAGCATCGGCGATGCGCGCCTGCCTTGCCGATGCCGGGCTAAATGCCGAGGACGTCGACTACCTCAACGCGCACGGCACCGGTACCAAGAGCAATGATCAGACTGAAACGGCGGCGATCAAGCGTGTGTTTGGAGACCACGCTTATTCGATGTCCATCTCTTCCACCAAGTCCACGCACGCGCATTGCCTCGGCGCAGCGAGCGCGCTTGAAATGATCGCCTGCGTGATGGCAATCCAAGAGGACGTCGTGCCGCCGACCGCCAACTATCGCGAGCCAGATCCCGCTTGCGACCTCGACATCACACCCAATGTGCCGCGCGAGCGCAAGGTGCGCGTCGCCATGAGCAACGCCTTCGCCATGGGCGGCACGAACGCAGTTCTGGCATTCAGGCAGGTGTAGAAGCCATGCAACACGCCTCATTTGAGGTCACCTGTCGTATCTAGCTGCTTGCCGGACCACTATGTGAAGTGAGCGCTATTGGCTGCCTCTGGGATGCCGGAATTGGCGGCGGAAGTCTCACCATCAAACAGGCATCTGCTTGTAGAATTCTTTTAATCGTGAAGCGGCGCGAGTGCGCTATCCGTTGAGGTAAGCAAGGCCTGCGCCCTGGGTGAGCGCTGGTGTCGGGTGGTGGAAAGTACAGGGGGAGCTGTGTGGCCCCCCTCTTTCTCGGCCTCGACGATGTGCGAAGGAGCCTGTGCGGCGAAACGGGCCGACGCCCCCAAGCCCAGAACTTGGGCGAAACCAACTCCCACCAAAGGACAGCCAGAGCTGGATACACGAAAGAGATACTGAACCCGCGAATCAGACGCTGATCAATCGTCGTTTCTGAGCTCCGCTCGGCTCTTACGGAGATAATCGCGCGGCCCGGCAACGACCGCACTTACCGGCAGGGATAAGTTGATCCTGCGTGCCGCGGGCGTGAGCTTTGCGCTTCGTTTGAAGTGCCTCGAGCGTGATGACGATAATTGACAAGTCATATGGAACGCATTCGCGCACCTATCCAAAGCGTGGATACCTTTCATCTAAACAAAGGATTTTGCCGTTTTTGCTGCAGGTCCCATAGAAGCGCTTCAAGTTGGAAAGAAGGTAATTCCGATGGTTGCGTTGGCTCCGAGGAGCATCATCTGGTGTGCAGGGCGCACAAAGTCAGTCGCATCTGCATTGCGGCTTGGTCTTTCGGCGGTCTGCACAAGTTACGCCGCGTTCGCACGACGCCAATTATGCTTGGACATTTATCTCAACCAGACAGCTACAAGGTGAGGTCTTCCATGCGCCCGAATGTCGAGTGGAAGTTGTGCTGGGAAAATGAGTTGCAACTGGCCGACCATGTCGAACTCTCCGACTTTTTCCGAAAGACCTATGGACGGACTGGCGCCTTTAACGCAGAGCCATTCGAAGGCGGTCGCAGTTGGGCCGGCGCGAGGCCGGAATTCCGCGCAATCGGCTACGACGCGCAAGGGGTAGCGGCTCACATCGGCATGCTGCGGCGCTTCATCAGGGTTGGCGAGGTCGATTTGGTCGTCGCTGAATTGGGCTTGTACGCGGTTCGTCCGAATCTTGAGGGACTCGGAATCAGTTTTTCAATGCGCGTTGCGTACCCCGTGCTCCAGCAAATGGGTGTTCCATTCGCTTTCGGCACGGTTCGGCACGCGCTGCGAAACCATGTCGAAAGATTCTGCAGAGCCGGCCTCGCCAACATTGTGTCGGGCGTTCGCGTACGGTCGACCCGTCCAGACGTGCATCCCGACCTGCCGCCCACACGCCTGGAAGACGTACTCGTGTTGGTTTCGCCGATCGGACGCTCGATGGACGAGTGGCCGTCGGGTACCCTGATCGACCGGAACGGTCCGGAACTATGAAGCCTCTGGACTACATATGCCAAGGGCAGAGTGACGCCGATGGCATTGCAGAGCGCAGCGTCTATCTGACGTTTGACGACGGTCCCAATTCATTTTTCACACCGCAGATACTCAATGTGCTGGCGCAACATCAGGTGCCGGCGACCTTCTTCGTTGTTGGGGCCTACGCGGCCGATGAGCCGGAACTCGTTCGCCGAATTATTACAGACGGGCACGGTATAGCCAACCACACAATGACTCATCCGGACCTGGCTAAATGCGGGCCCGTCGAAGTCGACCGCCAGATAGTTGAGGCAAACAGAGTCATCGGGATGGCTTGCCCGCAGGCCATGGTTCGGTACTTTCGTGCACCGTATGGCAT
>NZ_RZSW01000406.1:0-5904 GCF_003997375.1 Mesorhizobium sp. M5C.F.Ca.IN.020.29.1.1
CTACTGGACAGCGCTCCATGTTTTGCCGAATTGGTGGCGAGTTCGTGGAAGGCGATACCGAGATACTGGACGGCGTTCGGCTGCAGTATCACCATTGGCCCGGCCATCGACACGCGGGACTGCGCTGCAAAAGCCTTGAGCTGTGCCTGGATGAGCTCGCCGACGGTCGCCCCGCGCCACTCGGCATTGACCAGGAGATCGTGGGATTCCGAAAGCGCCATGATGCGCTCCCGAACCTGCCCGAGGAAAGCCTCAGGTGTGCTCGTCAGCCTGCTGGTCTCGCGGATCATCGAGATGATGACCGAAAACTGGTTCTTCACCCGATGATTGACCTCGCGCATGAGCAGACGGATGCGCCGCTCGTTCTCCTTGTGAGAACTGATGTCGCGCGCGATCTTGGAGGCGCCGACGACCCGCCCGATCCCGTCGCGGATCGGCGAGACGGTGAGCGAGACCGAAACGAGCGTGCCGTCCTTGCGCAGGCGCATCGTCTCATAAGAGGGGACGCGTTCGCCGGCGCGGATGCGGCTGATGATCGAGACTTCCTCGTCGAGACGGTCGGGCGGAATGAGCATCGTCACCGGCCGGCCGACCGCCTCGGCAGGCGTGTAGCCGAACAAGCGCTCTGCAGCATCGTTCCAACTGGTGATGATGCCATTCATGTCCTTCGACACGATGGCGTCCATCGACGACTCGACAATGGCGGCAAGACGCATGCGGGCTTCATCGCCCAGCTTCTGGGTGCGCAGGTCGAGCAGCGTGTTGATGGCACCGACAACATTGCCCGCTTCGTCGCGAAGCAGGCGTGGGTGAGCCCTGAACGGGACGAGTTCGCCGTCCGGCCGCTCCGCAATCGCCTGGTCCCATGAGACATCCCGTCCTTCGCGCAGCGCCACGGCCATCGGACACTCGCCATGTGCCATATCCCGACCGTCGAGATGACGAAGTTTCCACGAACCGCACCATAGGTCCCGACCGATAACGGGACGATGGCCCCAGAGCTCAGCTGCGGCTTCGTTGAAGAAGGTGATGCGTCCCTGCCCGTCGACGGAGTAGATGGCGACCGGCAGTGCCTGCATCAGATCGGCAGCGGGAATGCCCGGAACTCCGAGGCCGACATCGGCTTGTTCAACGAAGTTCACTTATGGCGCCATTCTCGTGGATTTCCGAGCGGCTATAATGCACTTGAGCGATTTCGGTTCCGTCCGGGCAGTCACGTGCGCCCCCTTTGCCTGCAGCCGCCACATTCCTGGACAAGGTACTAAGCGACACAGGATCACCCTGAAGTTATCGGGCTAATCGAGCGGACACTAGATGCGTCCGAGAAGGACCAGGATAATGACGATGAGTAGCACGAGACCGAGGCCGCCGCCACCATAATAGCCGGTGCCGTAGAACGGCCCGCCACCCAGACCGCTGAACCCGCCAAGCAAGACAAGGATCAAAATGATGATGAGTATGGTGCCGAGGGTCATGGTGGTTCTCCCATTCTTGCGCTGCCGCGCCATACAAGGGCACGTCCATGCGCCTGTTGATGACGGTATGAACTCCCAGAAGGGGCTTCCTGTTCCACCGGAAGTAGCATCGTGTCGCTCGTCTAGCGGGAAAAAGCCTGTCGCCCGCCGGCCGGGAGCCAGCGGGCAACAGGCTTTCAGCCTCGGACCACCTGGAGGGACGGGCAATCACAGCAGGATGCCTGACGGGCCGAAGTTTCGGCGATAGGGCAAAAAAGCCACAGCCACTGCCGAGGCGGTGCTCACAATCAGACGACCTGATGATGTTTGGCACTTCGCCATTTTCAGCAGAAATGCGAGGTGCCGGGCCGCAGGCTTCGGGACGTGAACAACCTTTCACCTTGCTTGGTGTGCCGGTCGGGTGCCGCCGCCCTTCTTTTCCGAGTCATGAGTATGGTGGCTGTCGCGTTCGCCTCCACCGCCGGAGATCTTGCTGCGGCTGCGCTGATCGGAATCGGCTGGCGGCTTTTCTATCACCAGCGGCTTCTTGGCATTCTCGTGCGATGCCCCAGGACCGCCATGGCGGATGCTGGCGCGGGTCTTCTTCGACGTAGACATGAAATCACCTAACGGTCCTGCTGGTAGCCTTGATGGGTCGTATTGACCCTAGTGTTGCCCTGCTGGCCCTGTTTGTCGGGATCTGGGGCGGAACGGCCGTGCTGCGTTTGGTCGACGGGAATCGACTTCTTATCGCCCGGACCCTTAGGGCTCTTGTTCTCTGCCGGAACGGGTGGTGGTTTTGTGCTCATGACGTTCTCCTTTCACTAGCCAAAACAAGCAGGCCCCCGAGAAGGTTCCTGATAAGAACCCCTGCGAGGGGCAAACTCCTAAACATCGCCAATTCCGGCCTTGTCGGCGCGTCGCAGCGCAATAATCTTCTGTGAGGGCGTGGGCGCTTCGACCTATTGAAAGGAGCCGACCATGAAACACCAAACACTCGAGCAACTGCAGACAATTGCAACAGTTGAGCCCTCGGCGACATACCCGACCATGTCTCGGACACAACGGATCGAGCGTTGGGCAAAGCTTCTCGAGCAAAATCCACGGCGTTGCCTCGGAGCGCTTTCAGGCACCGAATATCTCAGTCCTGAAGCCCGTGCCGTAGCGCGTGGCGCGGGGTCGCCGATCACTGTTGCCTATGAGGATCCGGTGCTGCGCGCCATGGGTCTGAAAGATGACACCTACGGTGAGGCAAAGCGCTTCTTCGAGCTGAGTGACTGGCAGTTGCACAACATCGTCTGTCACTGCCACGTCGGTGCTACGATGCAAGCGCGATGGGCTGCCGCCAGAGTTCGCCGGACAATTACCGGCAACAGACTTCTGGCTTGGCTGAGGGCAAGGTTTGTGCATTGAGGCCAGCGCAGAACGGTGACGACAAGTCTTGATCGTTCTCGTTAGCGGCTGGCCGCCAGATGCTGGTGGCATCGCCGGCAACGCAGTGGATCGTGGAGCGAATGCCGTGCTTTCAGAGCGGCCGGGTGAAGATTTCATGCTCGCCCGGTCGGGCCCTTTGTCGGCGACCGTATACCGTATAGAGAAGCAATTTCGAGCGCCCTCTTAAGTGAACACAGCCCGCGCTCATACGATCCATGCCACCACATGTGCATCCTCGCGGGGCGAAATCGAAATCCTCGGCAGCAACAGTCGTCACGACAAATGCGCCCGCAGCCTTGGCAAACTGAATCGCCTGATGCCCGACAACGCCGGCGCCGCCATGGACGAGAACCCGCTGCCCGGATTTGAGGGTCGCCATGGTCGAAAAGCCCCTGCCATGCTGTAATGCCGGCAAGCCGCACGGCGGCGGCTTCCACATGGCTTAGACGTTCCAGTTTTGCTGCCGCTTCCGTCGCCTTGACCACGACGTATTCGGCGTTACCGCCGCGGTCATTGCCAAGCATGGCAAAACGTCGGATCGCCCTTCTTCAAAGTTGCGCCCGCGTGCCAGACAGCTCCACCACGCCCGATAGATCGCGGCCGAGCGTAACGGGCAGATCCCCGCCCGCCGGATTGCGAGCTGGAAGTTCCGATGATTTCCGGGACCGGTCGTGCTTATTCAAAGACCGTTCTCTCGGGCTCTACGAGAGACCCCTTGCGCAGAGATCATCCTGTGAGATTCCCGCAATCTCGTCAGGGAACTTTTCTTGAGGGACATGGTTGAAATGTGCGGTCGAAAGAACCCGGGCCCGCGCCAAGGAGATTCGCCATGAAGCTTCGCGAGTTGATGGACCAAGTAAAGGATCTGCCACCGGATACTCTGGTCTGTGCCGCCGAGATTGACGAAGCCTTTGCAGCCAATATCGCTGGCATAGAAACAATAGAAAGCGCCCGGATCGAAAGCCGCAAACCGGACGGCACCGAAGCTGTCGAACTCGCCAACGGGAACGACAAGGTTGTAGTAATCCGCTGGTGAACCGCTTTCTCATGCTGGAGCTGTCGCATGCTTGATCACTGAACGCTGGAGGAGTCGCAGACCATGTTTCCGGTTTTGAACAAAAGACTTTGCTCCGGCCTGATCGCCGGAACTCTGATGCTCTCGGCCGGCGGCTTTGCTCCGCTCGCAGCCCAGGAAATCCCGAACGACTTCACGGCAATCGTGCGCGAGAAAATTCCGGCCGTGGTCGCAATAACCACCCGACAGATTATCCAAGACCAGGCGACGTTGAACGACCTTCTTAGTCCTTTCTATGGCCGCGGCCTGGGACCGGCTCAACCGCGGGTGCGAGAGGCACTTGGCTCCGGCTTTGTGATCAGCCCCGATGGATACATTGTCACCAACAACCATGTCGTTGCCGATGCCAGCGAAATTCATGTCGTATTCTCCGACAAGGAGACGCTGCCTGCGCGGCTCGTCGGCCGCGATGCGGCAACCGACCTCGCGGTGCTGAAGATCGACCCACGGCCCAACATGACAACCACCGCCTGGGGTGACTCAGATGCAGTACAACCCGGCGCATGGACTATCGCGATCGGCAGTCCGTTCGGACTCGGTGGGACCGTCACCGTCGGCGTGCTTTCGGCCCGTTCGCGCGACATCAATGCCGGTCCATACGACGACTTTCTCCAGACCGACGCCTCAATCAATCGCGGCAATTCCGGCGGCCCGCTGTTCAATGCGCGCGGCGAAGTGATCGGGGTCAACACGGCCATCGTATCTCCCACAGGTGGCAGCATAGGGATTGGCTTTGCGGTACCATCCCGCACCGCCCGCAACATCGTCGACCAGTTGATCCGCACCGGCCGGATCGAGCGCGGCTTCATCGGAGTACGTCTCCAGGAGATCACGCCGTCGATTGCTGAGGCGCTTGGAATACCCGACAGCAAGGGAGCGCTGGTCGCTTCGGTCGAACCCGGCAGTCCGGCGGAGCAGGCAGGCATACAGGCAGGAGACGTGATTACACGCTTTAACGGCAAGGACATCCAGAACGTCCACGATTTGACGCTCGCGGCTGCGAGCCAAACGCCGGGAACAAAAACGACGCTGACAAGAAATCGTGGAGGCAGCCAACAGGAAATAGCTCTGACCATCGGACAGCGCAACGATGAGGAGCAACAGACCGGCGCCGTTCCAAAGTCGGAAACGGCCGACACACGTCTTGGTTTGTCGCTCAGCCCAATCCCGGATGAGGCGCGCCAGCAGCTCGGACACCAGCCGGACATTACGGGCGTATTCGTGCAAGAAGTGGCCCCCAACGGCCTCGCCGCCGAAAACGGCATTCAGCGTGGCGATGTGATCGTCTCGGCCAACAACCGGAACGTGACGCAGCCGTCGGACATCCAAGAGGAGTGGTCGAAATCGCGCCAACAGAACAGGCCCATATTGTTCCGCATCAACAGGCAAGGACAATCGCTTTTCGTTGCCGTCGCCATGGCCAAATCTTGACGGGGCAATTTTGGCGGAAACACACGTAGCGAAAGCTTGGCCGGATTGATCACACGCCTCGCGAGAGACGGCCTTTAAGCTGGGGGACGGGAACAACAGCCGACCCACGGTCGTTTCGTCTGATGAGTCGTTTAAACCGTTGAACAGGAGGCTTCGATGAGCGCCACCGGACTCGACGTATTCGACAAGACGCTGCAGACCACAAACATCTGGCTCGACGAGATCATGGCCGAGATGGGACCGGATCGGCAGATCGCATGGCATGTTCTTGGAGCGGTGCTGCACGCGCTGCGAGACCGCATGCAGCCGGATCTTGCAGCCCACCTCGGCTCGCAGCTGCCGATCCTAGTACGCGGCGCCTATTACGACCAATATCAGCCTTCCAAGACGCCCGAGAAGTTGCGGTCGCTCGATGAGTTTCTCGCCAAAATCAAGGCGGAGCTGGAATTCACCCGGCCGGTCGATTCCAACGATGCATTCAGGGTCGTATCCAAGGTGCTCGTTCACCAC
>NZ_RZSW01000407.1:0-5888 GCF_003997375.1 Mesorhizobium sp. M5C.F.Ca.IN.020.29.1.1
CCGTATGGAACACCCGGCTCGGGGAGGCCTTCGGCTTCTGCCGCATCTCCTGTGAACCAAGCTGCGAGATCGGTGTCCCCTCCCGATCAAGACCGGGGTGAAGCACTTGCGCGGCAAGGACGATCTTTGGCACGCTCGCTTCCAAGGCTTTGGGAAGACTAGGTGCGACGCGACTATCCGGGCGCCGTTGCCGGGAGATCAGCGCACATCGTGCTCCTGCCCATCAAGGAGGGGACATGAGAAAGCCTCTAGCGCTCATCTCTGAGGACGAGCCGATGATCGTCATCGAATATCGGGACGACACTCAGAGAGGCTGGCTTTGCGGTGGCCTCAGAGCCAAGTTGCAATCGTGCACGACAAATTTCGGCCCTTGTTGAGCCTGACGTGGTCATCCTGGACGTGCTCTTGCAGCTGCATCAGCTCTTCGGTTGCTGAAGAACTCGTGGCCCGTAATATCCCTTTTGTAATTTATAGTGCCACGGACATCGAGGCCCGCGGTGAGGCCTCAAGGCCGGTACTTTTGTCGCGAAACCTGCGGACGAATCCGTGTTTGTAGCTTTGGCGGATTCCATGGCTAGGGCATCCACGGCTGCGAGAACGCTTCGGGAAAGTAAAGACGGGTGAGTGCTCTAAAATCCGGTGTCAGAAGCTCAAAACCGCGCGACCGGCTACACCGAAGGCATAAATACGCGACGAACCGCGCTGTGCCCCGGCATGAGGCTCCACATCAGGCATCTCCGTGGCGAGGAAGAGCTGCGCCACGCCTCGGTGCTGGGCTCCAGCGACGACGACGCCTCAATCGCGCTCGCTCGGACCACCCGCCAAATCGAGGAATGGCGGGTGGTCCTTTATCAGCGCAGGAAGGGACTTAGCTGCGCAGATCTCAATTTCGTTCTTCGGTCCAATCGTCAACATCAGATTGTTCCTAGCTAACGACCATTCCCATCACCAGGAACGCGATGGAGACGGCGAAGACCGGAGCGAGTAACCAGCGGGCTTGGTGGACGCTATTCTCCATGGGCTCCTCCCGTGAACTCACAGCGAGCAACTACTGCGAGCAGCGGCAGTTCCGGGTGGCGCGATGTCAGGGCTATTACGCGAAAACAGGTGAGACTTAGGTCCCGTCTGGATCAGACCGAAGCCCAACCAGGGAACGTTTGCGACTGCCAGAGGTTTAGTGAGCCTGGCGCTAAGGCGGTGCCGTTGAGCGCACAGAGTTCACATGAGGAGGCACTTATGAGAATGCGGCTTTCCACTGCAGCCGCAGGATTTCTGCTGCTGGCAGGTATCGGCGCCGCTGCTGCTCAGGACGTAGTCATCGAGCCTGAACAGGAGACGGTCATCAGGGAATATGTCAAGAAGCAGCCGCTAGCATCGGTGAAAATCCCTGGAGTGGAGCTCAATATCGGCTCAACCCTGCCCGAGACGGTCGAGCTTCATGAAGTCCCCGACACAAAATACCGCTACGTGGTGGTCGACAACCGGACCGTTGTCGTTGACCCGGGCACACGCAAGATCATCAAAGTCATAGAATGACCAAAGCGACTGGGAGGACAGCCCGCCGTGCCGAAAGGTGCGGCGGGAAGTCAAGCGACGAGGAATGTGATCACCATGTCGAACCGTGAGATTGGAGCGTCCCAGGCGCTGCGAATGCGCGTGGCCGACCTCAATGAGAGGATGCGCGGCGCCCGGATTACCGAGAGTGAACTGAAGACCTTTCGCAAGGTCGCAGCCGTCATGGAGGGCGGCAAGGGCAGAATCGATGCCGACGATTTAATTGCCGCTTCCTTCGTCGTGGAGACGCTGGACTAACCAAGCTGCCTCAAAACTCTCCAGAATGCGAAGTGCTGCAATGTCCCTCTCTCCCAGCCTATTCTCTGTTGGCCTGACTTTCCAATGCCCGCAGTGCAACTTCACCGTCATCAAGAATGGCAGCTGGTTTCAGGTCGTTTCCCATTACAGGTGCGACGGATGCGGACGCGAGATCCGGATTACCTATCCCGACAAGATTGCGATTTTCCAGAAGCACGCGCACTTGGCCACGCCGCCCCGGGAGCACGGTAGAGACGTGTGAGCTCGAATTGCCGGGGTATGGCGCGAGCGTCATGGTGACCTTAGATAAACCAGGTCGCTACCAGCCCTAAAGAGGCGGAAAAGATTGCGATCGTAGTAGCCCATCCCAGAGCGTTGGTAGTGCGGCTGTTGACCTTGTCTCCCATGATCCGCGGGTTGTTCGTCATTAGCATGATAAGAAGAAGCAGTGGCGGCGTAGAAAAGCCCTGCACGATGCCGGACCAGACGAGCGCCTTCATCGGGTTGAAACCCAGGAAATTCAGGCCGACAGCAATCAGCGTGAAGGCGCCGATCGCGATGTAGAACTTTGGCGCCTCACGCGGCTTGGCATGAAGACTGTGCTTCCATCCAACTGCCTGTGCCAGATCGTATGCCGCACCTGTCGTCATGACCGGAACGGCAAGGAACCCGACCCCGATCACGCCGGCAGCGAACAGTACGCTAGCGGCTGCACCAGCGAGCGGCTTGAGAGCTTCGGCTGCTTGAGCGGCGGTCTCTACGTCGTGCTCGCCGGCTTCATAGAGCGTAGACCCTGTCGACAGGATGATGAAGTACATGATGAGATTGGAAAAGATCATGCCGATCAGGATATCGCGGCGGGAGCGGCGCAGTTCACCGTCCGTGGCACCCTTGCGCTCCTTCAGCGTCGTTCTCCCCTCGGCAATCTCTTCCTCCACCTCCTCATTCGACTGCCAGGTGTAGAGGTACGCTGAAAGGGTGGTGCCGATGATAGCCACCAGAATGGACAGGAACTCGCGGCTGAACTCGATCTTCGGAACAAGGGTGCCCCACAGCACGGCTGCCGCATCCGGCTTCGCCATGATGGCTGAGCCGACATAGGCAAGCAGGGCCAGCGCGAGCCAGCGAAAGATGTTACGAATGAGCGTGTAGGAGCCCCAAAGCTGGAGAGCAAAGATCGCGGCCGCGACTACGATCACAATGAGGGGGATCGGAACAGGAAGGAAGATGTTGATGGATGCAGCCATGCCGCCGAGATCGGCGGCTGCTTCGATAGTGTTGCCGATCAGCACGCCCACAAGAACAGCCCAGAGCAGCCACCGTGGGTAGAAGTCCTTGATCGCATGAAAGAGGCCGCGGCCCGAAACCTGTCCAAGCTTCGACGAGAGATACACGACAGTGTACATCATCGGCAGCGTTACAGGAGCGGTCCAAAGCAGGTCTGGGCCAAAGCGCGCGCCGGCACTAGCATAGGTACCGATGGCCGAGCAGTCGTCGTCAGCAGCGCCGGTGATAAGGCCGAGTCCAAGTGCTCGTCCGATGCCGTCCTTCTTGTCTTCCTGTGGTGAAGTGGCGTTAGGATCGCGCTGCGTCATTGCGGCCACGCCGCGCTAAGAGCGTAAGGCGCAAGCACGACCGAAACGTCGAGAACAATTACCCAATAAATGTACCGCAGCACGGGAGTGGAACTCATTCCGGCAAACCTCTACCGCCGTTTCAACTCCGCAATCGGCTGCTTGTTCCAGCGTCAGTCGGGTGTTCAGCGCTCGCCTTGCCATGCCGAAGGCGCGTTCTTCGCTTTGCTGGTCGGCCTGCCCATAGGTGGAGACAGTCTCCATCCTCGCCATGATCGAGCCACGATTTCAATGAGCCTGGGCTTCTTCTAAGCCTTCATCTTCGACGGAAGCATACCCAGCGTTTTACGAGAAACTCTGCTGGTGTGATTGTCTGGATGAGTTGGCCGATGGTGCGCCAGTCCCTCCGATGGTTCGACGCTGTGCGCGTCGCATCAATGTTTGATATTGCCAAGGCTTGCCCGATCGGATTGAGCTCGGGTGAGTATGGCGGCAGGAATCATAGCTTGCGCCGGCTACCGTTATGGCGGGGCAGGGCGGATCTGAACGGGGCTTTCCCACGAATGACATTGATGGGTGCGGCGGCACTGCTGATCCTGATCCTGACCTATGCCGGCGTTGCCATCGGCAGGATCCCCGGCTTACGCCTTGACCGGGCAGGCGTTGCACTGCTCGGTGGTGCGGCGATGATCGCCATCGGCGCGCTCAGCCTGGAGGACGCCTACCGCGCCATCAATTTCGACACCATCACGCTGCTGCTCGGCATGATGATCGTCGTCGCGCATCTGAAGGTATCGGGCGCCTTTCGCGCACTCGGCGCCGTTGCCATCGAGCACGCACATGCGCCGTTTATGCTGCTGCTGATGGTGACGCTGCTGACCGGCGTCCTGTCAGCGTTCCTGGTCAACGACGCGATCTGCCTGGTCATGGCGCCGATCGTCGTCCACGTCACCCGGGTCATCAACCGCAACCCAATTCCCTACCTGATCGCCACCGCCACGGCGTCGAATTGCGGCAGCGTCGCCACCATCACCGGAAACCCGCAGAACATGGTCATCGGCGCGCTGTCGGGGATTTCCTATCCGGCCTTCTCGGCGGCTCTGGCGCCGGTCGCGCTGTTTGGCCTCGTCGCCGTCGTCGTCATCGTGCGCATCGTCTATCGCGCCGAATTTGCGCGCAAGACCGAGCTCAGCCCCGAGGTCTATCGCGGCCGCATGCTGCCGGGACAGGTGCTCAAGGCCGTGGTCGTCTGCATCGGACTGGCAATCGCCTTCTTCGCCGGCGTTCCGGTTGCCAAGGCCGCACTGATCGGCGGCGCCATCCTTCTTGTGACCCGCGCCATCAAGCCGGCGCGCATCTACCGCGAGATAGACGGGCCGCTGCTGTTCATGTTCGCCGGCCTTTTCATCGTCGTCGCCGGCGCCGAGAAGGCGCTTCTCACCCCCGAGATCATCGCCTCGGCAAAGGACCTCGGGCTGGACGATGTCTGGCGGCTGTCCGGCTTCACCGCAGTGCTGTCCAACATCATGAGCAACGTTCCGGCTGTGCTGGCGCTGCGGCCGTTCATACCCGGCCTGGAGAGCCCCGAACGCGCCTGGCTGGTCGTCGCCATGAGCTCGACTCTGGCCGGCAATTTCACGCTGCTCGGCTCGATCGCCAATTTGATTGTCGCTGAGCAGGCGCGCGCCGCCGGCAAGGCGCTGTCTTTCGGAGCCTTCTTCAGGGTCGGACTGCCGCTGACGCTGATCACGCTGCTTGCTGGGACTGCGTGGCTGGCGCTTGGGTTTTAGGCCGCCGGCGCAGCAGGCAAGAGCGGTTTCAATTGCAAGCAAGCCTCCGGACTATCTGGCGTGGGTGGGCCAAAAGGCCCAGATCAGCAAAGCTGCCAAAGCCAGCCAGAGCGCCACGATAAAGAACATTCCTGTCCTGCTTTGCGGACGTGTTTCGAGCGCGGCAGCCTGCGCTCGAAACTCGTCCATCAGCGGCGGCGGAACAAGCCTTATGGCCAGGATCACGCCGAGCGGTACGATGATCAGGTCGTCAAGATAGCCGAGCACCGGAACGAAATCCGGGATCAGGTCGATTGGGGAAAGCGCATAGGCGGCCACCATCCCCGCCACGAGTTTCGCGGACCAGGGCACCCGAGGATCGCGTGCGGCGAACCACAGGGCGACGACATCAAGCTTGATGTCGCGCGCCCGGCTCTTTGCCGCTTCCAGCCATGCTTTCATAGGGTTACTTTAGCACAGATTGTCGTCCGCCTGCATTCGAGCGGCGGTCGCTGGTCGTAGAAAGACTGGACCGCACCGTCCGTGGCGCGTCCCAAAGGATGCGCGGTGCTCCATCGCTCCGACGATTCGGTGCTGCTCGCCGGCTTCGAAACATAGGCGTCGGGAAAGTCCTACGAGGCGACATCGTCGGCGAGGCTCCTCAGCTTTTCGGCCGCGGCCGCCCCTAAATCGCCTCGAAGCGAGTGGCGTCAGCACAGCATGTTTCGTTCAC